>JAKADE010000224.1 GCA_021820785.1 Pseudomonadota bacterium | reverse complement strand
CAAGCCCTTGAGTGAACCCGTCACTTCCCATACGCCGATGATGCAGCAGTACCTGCGCATCAAGAGCAGCCATCCGGACGTGCTGCTCTTTTACCGCATGGGCGATTTCTACGAGATGTTCTACGAGGATGCGCGCCGCGCTGCGGCGCTGCTCGACATCACGCTCACCTCGCGCGGCCAGTCGGCCGGCCAGCCGATCCCCATGGCCGGAGTGCCGGTGCACAGCGTGGAGTCCTACCTGCAGCGGCTCGTGCGCAAGGGCGAGAGCGTGGCCATCTGCGAGCAGATGGGCGATCCGTCGAAGTCCAAGGGGCCCGTCGAGCGCGAGGTGGTGCGCATCATCACCCCGGGCACGGTCACGGATGCGGCGCTGCTCGATGAGCGCCAGGACACGCTGGTGGCGGCGGCGGCACGCGACGGGGAGCGCTTCGGACTCGCCTGGCTCGACCTGGCGGCGGGCCGCTTCACCGTCCTCGAGTCGAGCGGCGCCGGGGTGCTCGAAGCGGAGCTCGAGCGCCTCAAACCGGCCGAGTTGCTGGTGGCCGAGGGGGAGCGCGAGGGGCTGCGCACCGCTGCGGCGCTGCGCGCCCGTCCGCCCTGGCACTTCGAACTCGCCAGCGCCTCGCGACTGCTCACCGACCAGCTCGGCACGCTCGATCTGAAGGGTTTCGGGGCCGATGAGCTGCCGCTGGCGATTGCCGCTGCGGGCGCGCTGCTGCAGTACGTGCGCGACACTCAGAAGAGCGCGCTGCCGCACATCCGGGGGCTGAGCGTCGAGGAGCGCGGCGAGGGACTGATGATCGATGCGGCCACGCGCCGCAACCTCGAGCTCGACGCCAGTCTCACCGGCCGCGAGGACGCGACGCTGTTCGCGGTGCTCGACGTATGCGCCACGACCATGGGCTCCCGCCAGCTGCGCCGCTGGCTGAATCGGCCGATCACCGATCCCGAGGCCCTGCGCCAGCGTTACCAGGCCGTCGGCGCGCTGCTCGAGGGCCGCCGTTTCGAGGCGCTGCGCGAGCGGCTGCGCACCATCGGCGACATCGAACGCATCCTCTCGCGCGTAGCCCTGCGCTCAGCCCGCCCGCGCGATCTGACGCAGCTGCGCGCCTCGCTGGCGGCGCTGCCCGCCGTGCACGCCGCACTCGAGCCGATCGACTCCCCGCTCATCGCTCTCACGCGTGCACGGATCGGCACGCATGAGGCCGAGACCGGACTGCTCGGCCGGGCGATCGCCGAGGAGCCGGCCACGTTCCTGCGCGACGGCGATGTCATTGCCGCCGGCTACGACCCCGAGCTCGATGAGCTGCGGCGCATCGCGACACACACCGATGAGTTCCTGCTCGAGCTCGAGCGGCGCGAGCGCGAGCGCACCGGAATCGCCTCCCTGAAGCTCGGCTACAACCGCGTCCAGGGGTACTTCATCGAAATCCCGCGCAAGGATGCCGAGCGCGCTCCGCAGGAGTACCGGCGGCGCCAGACGGTGAAGTCCGCCGAGCGCTTCATCACCCCGGAGCTCAAGGGCTTCGAGGACAAGGTACTCGGGGCGCGTGACCGCGCGCTCGCGCGCGAGAAGGCGCTCTACGAGGCCGTGCTCACGGAGCTGATCGAGCGGCTCGCGCCGCTGCAGCAGACCGCCGGCGCGCTCGCGCAGATCGATGCGCTCGGGGCACTCGCCGAGCGCGCCGGCGCGCTCGAATGGAGCGCCCCGGAACTCACCGACACTCCGGCGATCCGTATCCGCGCCGGCCGCCACCCGGTGGTGGAGCGTTTCGCCGCGGGTGCCTTCGTCCCGAACGATCTGGCGCTCGAGGACACGCGGCGGATGCTGGTCATCACCGGGCCCAACATGGGCGGCAAATCCACCTACATGCGCCAGACCGCGATCATCGTGATCCTAGCGCACATCGGCAGCTACGTGCCGGCCGCCGAGGCGGTGCTCGGACCCGTGGACCGCATCTTCACGCGCATCGGTGCGGCGGACGATCTGGCCGGCGGCCGCTCGACGTTCATGGTGGAAATGACCGAGGCGGCCAACATCCTCAACAACGCCGGACCGCGCAGCCTGATCCTGATGGACGAGATCGGCCGCGGCACCAGCACCTTCGACGGCCTCTCGCTCGCCTGGGCGATGGCGCGGCACATCGGCACGCGCCTGAAGGCCTTCACATTGTTCGCGACCCATTACTTCGAGCTGACGGGTCTGGCGAGCGAGATCGACGGGTGCGCCAACGTGCACCTCGACGCCACCGAGCACGGCGAGGGCATCGTGTTCCTGCACGCGGTCAAGGAAGGTCCCGCCAACCGCAGCTACGGACTGCAGGTCGCGCAGCTCGCCGGCGTGCCGCGCGAGGTGATCGCACAGGCGCGCGACTATTTGCGTGCGCTCGAGGCGCAGCGCGACGCACACGGCGCGGCGCTGCAGCCCCAGCGCGAGTTGCCGCTGTTCGCGGCGGCCCCCGAGCCACCGCCCGATCCGCTGCGCACGGCGCTGAAGGCACTCGATCCGGACGGCCTCACCCCCAGAGCGGCGCTCGAGGCGCTCTATCGGCTGCGCCAGCTGCTCGAAGACGGCACGGAAACGAACCCGTGACGCCGCTGATCCGCGCTGCGACCACGAGTGACTTCGACGCACTGCGCACTCTGGTCGAGGCCGCCGGTCTGCCCACGGCGGACCTGCAGGTCGCACGGCCGGCGTTCCTGGTGGCCGCCGCCGGGGGTGATCTGGTCGGGGCCGGCGCACTCGAGATCCACGCCGAGACGGCGCTGCTGCGCTCCCTCGCAATCGCCCCGGCGTGGCGCGGGCGCGGCCTGGGGCATCAGTTGGTGAAGGCACTGGAGCGCCAGGCGCGCGCCGCGCGAGTGCACCAGATCGTGCTGCTGACCGAGACGGCGGAAGGATTCTTCAGGCGGCTCGACTACCGGATCATCGATCGAGCGCAGGCGCCGCCCGCCGTGCAGGCGAGCCGGGAATTCGCTGCGCTCTGCCCGGCGAGCGCCGTGTGCCTGGCGAAGACGCTGCGCTGAGCCGCCGCGCCGCTCAGCCCAGCGAGAACCGCCCCTCGCGCAGGAAATGCGCGCATTCGCGCGCCACCCGCGCCGAGACCAGCATGCCCATGTGACTGACGGGCACGACGATGTGATCGGTGGCGCCGCTCAGGCGGGTCTCGCTCACCGCCACCGTGCCGTCACTGTCTTCCTCGAATCCGGCCAGGAACTGCCCCACGCCGAGGGAGTACGAACCGGCCACGATCCCGAGCGGGCGGGCGAACCGCCAGCGCCGCTCGTGCGGCGTGAGCAGCTCCTCGGCCACCGAGCGACCCATCAGCGCGCTGATGAAGCGCGACTGGCTCGCCTGCACCGCCGCGCGGCTTGCGACACAGGGCGTGCCGAGGAACACGACGCGGCCCGGGGGTGGAGCGCCGAACCGCTCGAACAGCCGGTAGATCACCAGGCCGCCGAGGCTGTGCCCGACGAAATGCACCCGCGGCGGGGCGAGCGTGGCGACGAACTCGTGCAGCGCGTCGGTGATCTGCTCCATGCCGTGGGTGACGGCGGAGTAACTGAACGCATGCACTTGCGCGCCGAGCTCACGCGCGAGCCGGTGGCGCAGCAGCAAGCCCTCGCCGCCCGACATCCACAGGCCGTGCACATAAATGATGTGCTCCTCGGCGCTCATGCGCGCCTCGGCCGCGCCGCGGCCTGAGACACCGTGTACTGAGGCCTGCGGTTCACACCACCGGCTTGCGCACCCGGATGTGCAGCTCGCGCAGCTGCGCTTCGCTCACCTCGGTCGGCGCATCGGTGAGCGGATCGGCCGCGGTCTGCGTCTTCGGGAACGCGATCACCTCGCGGATGCTGTCCGCACCGGCCATGAGCATGGCCAGGCGATCGAGCCCGAACGCGATGCCGCCGTGCGGCGGCGCGCCGAACTTCAGCGCATCGAGCAGGAAGCCGAACTTCGCGCGCGCCTCCTCGGGCACGATGCCGAGCAGGTCGAACACCGTCGACTGCATCTCCTGGCGGTGGATACGCACCGAGCCGCCACCGATCTCCGAGCCGTTGAGCACCAGGTCGTAGGCCTTGGCGATCGCGCGCTCGGGATCCGCGCGCAGCACGGCCGGATCGTCGGTCTGCGGTGCGGTGAACGGATGGTGCATCGCGACCCAGCGGCGCTCCTCGCCGTCCCACTCGAACATCGGGAAGTCGACCACCCACAGCGGCCGCCAGCCCGGCGCCACGAGCGACAGATCCTGGCCGATTTTCAGGCGCAGCGCGCCGAGGGCATCGCTGACCACCTTGGCGGTGTCGGCGCCGAAGAAGATCAGGTCGTTGTCCGCCGCCTGCGTGCGCTCGAGAATCCCGGCCACCGCCTCGTCGCTCAGGAACTTCACGATGGGGGATTGCAGGCCCTCGCGCCCGCGCGCGCGCTCGTTGACCTTGATGTAGGCGAGCCCCTTGGCGCCGTAGCGCGCCACGTAGGCGGTGTAGGCATCGATCTGCGAGCGCGGCAGGGCGCCCGCGCCGGGCACGCGCAGCGCCGCGACGCGTCCCTTCGGATCGCGGGCCGGGCCGGAGAACACCTTGAAGTCGCAGCTGGCGACCAGATCGGCGACATCCACGAGTTCGAGCGGCACGCGCAGGTCGGGCTTGTCCGAGCCGTAGCGGCGCATCGCCTCGGCATACGTCATGCGCAGGAACGGCTCGGGCAGCGACACCCCGAGCACCTCGTGGAAGAAGTACCGCACCAGACCTTCCATCAACCCCATGATCTCGTCCTGGGTGAGGAAGGACGTCTCGATATCGAGCTGCGTGAACTCCGGCTGGCGATCAGCCCGCAGGTCCTCGTCGCGGAAGCAGCGCACGATCTGGTAGTAGCGGTCGAAGCCGGCCACCATCAGCAGCTGCTTGAAGATCTGCGGGGACTGCGGCAGGGCGAAGAACTTGCCCTCGTGCGTGCGACTCGGCACCAGGTAGTCGCGCGCCCCCTCGGGCGTCGCCTTGGTCAGCATCGGGGTCTCGATGTCGATGAACCCGTGCCCGTCGAGATAACTGCGCATCGCCTGCGTGATGCGGTGCCGCAGACGCAGGCGGCGGTTCATCACGTCACGACGCAGGTCGAGGTAGCGGTAGCGCAGCCGGACTTCCTCGCCCACCGTCTCATCGAGCTGGAACGGCAGCGGCTCGGCGCGGTTCAGCAGCTCGAGCTCGGTGGCGAGCAGCTCGACCTCTCCGGAGGCGAGCTGGGCATTGACGGTGCCTTCGGGTCGCGCCCGGACGCGTCCCTTGATGCGCACCACGAATTCGTTGCGCAGCCGCTCGGCCTCCTTGAACAGCGCCGCGGCGTCCGGGTCGAACACCACCTGCAGCAGACCCTCCCGGTCGCGCAGGTCGATGAAAATGATGCCGCCGTGATC
>JAKADE010000223.1 GCA_021820785.1 Pseudomonadota bacterium | reverse complement strand
CGTCGGGCGCTACAGCACCCGCCGAGCTTACGAAATCGTAATCTCAGCGTCAGCATTACGTCATTCGCGAGGGCGTAGGCTCCTTCGACATGAAGGTGATCGCGCGCCCCGCTGCGAGGGTTTTCGCTGTTCTAATTGTCTTGCCGCTGGCCAGCTGCGCAACCTACCGGGCTCGTCCGATCCATCCCGAGGCGACGGCGCGCTCCCTGACTGCGCGTAGCCTCACCGACCCGCGGCTGCTCCACTTCCTCGCGATCGAGGAGCATCGCGCCGGACCGCCGCAGTGGAATCTCGAGACGCTATCTCTGGTGGCCGAATTTGAGCGGCCGGACATGCCGCTTGCCACCGCGCAATGGGGAGAAGCGAAGGCAGGGGAAATCACTGCCGCGGAGCTGCCCAATCCGACGCTCTCATTCCAGCCAGCTTACAACACGACTACGACCGTCCCATCGCCTTGGAAGGTGGGGCCGGTGGTCAGCTTCCTGATCCGTGCGTTCGGAGTGCGGCCTGCGCTCATCAGCCGGGCGCGGGCACAAGCGGAGGCGGCGCGGGAGGCGATCGCCGTCACGGCCTGGCAATTGCGAGGCCGAGTGCGCGCGGCGCTCCTTGCGTTGTGGTCGACGCAGCGCTCCGCCAAGCTGTCGATCAGAGCGCTTGCCGTCGCGAATCGATACCAGGTTGCGGTCGCGCAGCGCTATCGGGCGGGGATGGTTTCGGCTTCGGACCTGACCACGGCGACGCTTGCCCAAGAGCAGGCGCAGCTCGAGGCCGCAGCCCGAGAGAGGACGCTGCAGTTGACACGTACCGGATTGGCGAGGGCCCTCGGCCTGACAGTTGCGGCACTCCATGATGTCAAACTGGATCTGGCGGGAATCTCCCATCCGCAGCGCCCCGGCAAGCTGGGTCCGCTCATTCACGCGGCGCTCATCAAACGGCCCGATGTTCTCGCCGCCCTGGCCCGCTACCGTGCGTCGGAAGCCAATCTGCGCCTCGCGATCGCACGGCAATATCCCTCGATCGACATCGGACCGGGCTATCACTACGACCAAGGTGACAACAAGTTCCTCCTGGCCGTCTCGCTCCCTTTGCCGATTCTCAATCAGAACCAGGGACCCATTGCGCAGGCCCGCACCGCACGGCGTGTTGCCGCCGCGGAATTCACTGCGACTCAGGCGCAAGCCCTGGCCGAGATCGAGCGGGCGCAAACGGACTGGAAAGCGAGTGCCGCTGAGCTTGCCAGCGCCCGTCAGGTGCGCGCTTCAGCGACCACTGTGCTCTCGCGACGGCGAATCGAATTCACCGCGGGCCAGATCGGCCGGCTGCGGCTCCTCGGAGCTGAGGAAGCCTTCGTGCAGGCCGGGCAGGGGGCGCTTGCCGCCTCGGTGCACGAGCGCGCCGCTCTCGGGGAGCTCGAGGCGGCGCTCTATCACCCCTTTTTGATCGCGGGAAAGCGTTGATGTCCAAAAGAGTCATTCAGTGTCTGGTGGCAGCCATCGCTGCGGCCATTTTGGCGCCCGTGGCGCCAGCCGCGGGCCTCGCGCCGCTCAAACTCGGGCTCCGAGAGCTGGCGGCGGGGCAGATCCGGACTGCCGGGTTGAGACGCCTTGAGTCGGCGCCCCGGTTATCGGCGTATGGCATCGTTCTCGATCCCGGACCCCTCGCGATGCTCGTCTCGCAAGTCATTGCCGCGCGCGCCCACGCGGCTCTGGCGCGGAGCGAGGCCCGGCGCGCGGCCGGGCTCTACCGCGACCACCACAACATCTCCCAGGCGGCGCTGCAGACCGCGCAGGCGGGTCTCGCGACGGCGGCTGCGACGTATATGCAGTTGCATACAAGGATTCTTGCGCACTGGGGCCTCAAACTGTCCGACGCTGCGGTCTCGGCGAGAGCGCCGGTGCCTGCACTCGAGACCGGCATGGCGGCGCTGGTCGAAGTGAGTCTTCCGCTCGGTCAGGCGCTGGCGCATCCACCCACGACGGCCTCGGCTACGACTCCCAACGGCGGGAAGGTTCAGCTGCGCTTCATCAGCCGCGCACCGCGCACGGCCGCCGGTGTGACCGGTCAGAGTCTGTTTTATCTGATGCCCGCGCAGACAGCGGCGCCGATCGGCACACCGCTCACGGTCTCCCTCGAAACCGCGCCGAGAAAAACGGGCGTCCTGGTGCCCCGCTCGGCTGTCGTGTGGGATCACGGCGAGCTGCTCGTGTTCCGCGAGACCGCCCCAGGATTCTTTTTACCGGTACCGATCCGCAGCTCCTTCATTTCGGGCGACGGATACTTCGTACCGGAGAGCCCAGGGACCCTGCTGCATCCCGGCGATCGCATCGTCACCGGCGGGGCGGCGCTCCTGTATTCGGCCGCTGCGCAAGCGGCGCCGGCGGCGAAAGCCGCGCAGGCAAGCAAGCCCGAGGATGGGAATGATGACTGAGGGACCGGATTGATGCGCGCCATCGCCGAATTTTGCCTGCGTTTCCGCTGGGTCATCCTGTCCGCGGCGCTCGGACTGACCCTGATGGGGCTCCTGGCAGTCATCCGTGCGCCGTACGACGTATTCCCGGAGTTTGGGCCGCCGACGATCACCGTCGTTACCAATGCGGCGGGTCTTGCGCCCCGGCAGATCGAGGCGCTGGTTACGACGCCCGTTGAAGATGCGGTCAACGGCATTCCAGGGCTATCGGTCTTGCGTTCGCAGTCGATGGAGGGGCTGTCGGTCGTGACCGCGGCGTTTCACGGCAACACGAATGTCTATCTCGATCAACAGCTCGTGTCGCAGCGACTGGCGCCGCTGACGCCCGCTCTTCCACCCGGAGCGACGCCGGTCATCGCCCCGCTTCAGTCCTCCACCGGCGTTGCTCTCACGATCGGGCTGACCGCGCCGAAGCTCTCTTTGATGCAGCTCACCGAGATCACCCGCTGGACGATCCGTCCGGCGTTGCTCGCCGCGCCGGGGGTGTCGAAGGTGGTGATCTTCGGCTCGCGGCCCGAGCAGCTGCAAGTGCAATTCCATCCCAGCAAGCTGATTGCGCTACACTCCGGGCTCAATCAACTCACAGCGGCCGCGGCCGCCGCGAGCGCCGTTCGCGGCGCCGGGGTCGTCAATACCCCGAACCAGCAGCTCTTCCTGATGAGCCACGGCCAGGCGACGACGCCGGCAGCTCTCGCCGGGAGCCTCTTCCTGCGCCGCGATCATCGCAGTGTCACTCTGGGCGAGGTCGCCCAGGTCATCGAGGGATCGCCGCCTCCGATTGGCAGTGCGCGGGTGGGCACCAAGCGCGGACTCGTGCTTGTCATCGGCTCGCAGTATGGCGCCAATACGCTCGCGGTGACGCGAGGACTGGATCACGCCCTGGCGACGCTCGCGCCGCTTCTTAAGCGAGACGGAATCACCGTCCAGCCGAACGGTCTGCGGCCGGCGTCCTTTATCGATGCCGCGCTGCGCGACGTGCGCAATTCCTTAGGGATCGGCGGCGTGCTCATCTTCGTGGTGCTGTACTTCGCGCTGCGAAACTGGCGCACGGCCGTCATCTCTTTCACCGCCATACCGCTGTCCCTCCTCTCCGCAGCATTGATCCTCACCGGGCTCGGGTTCAGCTTGAATACCCTTTCGCTGGGCGGGCTCGCAATCGCCCTCGGCGAGGTGGTCGATGACGCGGTCGTCGGTGTCGAGAACATGCATCGTCGATTGCGGGAAAATCGTGGTCTACCTCAGCCGCAAAGCGCGTTTAAAGTCATGCTCCGTGCGACGCTCGAGGTACGTAAGGCGGTGATCTTCGCGACTTTCTCGGTCGTTCTCATTTTCCTGCCCGTGCTGTACTTGACCGGCGTCGCCGGTCGGCTGTTCCGGCCTCTGGCGCTGGCCTACATCTTGGCCATTGTCTCCTCGCTCGTCGTGGCGCTCACCGTCACGCCGGCCCTGGGTTTGATCCTGCTTGACCGCGCCCCGCTCGATCCCGCCGATCCGCCGCTGCTGGCGCGGGCTAAGCGTATCTACAGCCGCATGCTCGCCTTCGTCGAGCGGCATCCTCGCACCGTGCTGGTCTCGGTCGCCGTCCTCGTCGTCGGCGGCCTGGCAAGCGTGCCGGCGCTGCGCACCAGCTTCCTGCCGCAATTCAACGAGAACGATCTGATCGTGCACTTCGAGACCGCGCCCGGCACTTCGCTCGCGGCCACGACGAGTGTGGGGGAGCGGGCGATCCGCATCATGGAAAATCTGCCGGAGGTTGCCCACGTGGTGATGCACGTCGGCCGCGCGCATCTCTCGAACGGCAATGCGCTCACGAACAAGGCGGAGATCGACGTGGGTCTGACCACCGAGGGAAATGCGGACAGCGCGGCCGCCGAGCGTAAGATCCTGGCCGCCGTCAGAGGGGCTCCCGGCGTGCGCTGGTGGTCAAACACCTTTCTCACCGAGCGCGTTCACGAGACGCTCTCCGGCGTCACGGCCCCGGTGGTCGTGACGATCTACGGACGTCGTCTCGGCGCGCTGAACACGGATGCGTTGCGCGTAGCCGCGGCGCTGAGGCAGGTGCCGGGAGCGGCCGGCGTGCGCATCCAGGCGCCCCCCGGCACGCCCGAGCTCTCCATCCGGCTGGACCAGTCGGCGCTGACGCGCTACGGTTTCACGCGAGGCCAGGTCTTGCGCGCCATCCAGACGAGCTACAGCGGCCGTACGGTGGGGCGCGTGTACACGGCCGGCCGATCGTTCCCGATCGCCGTGGTGCTGCCGCCTGCGCTGCGCGCCGATCCGGCCACGGTCGGCGAGGTTCCGCTGATCAGCCCCACGGGTCTGGTCGTGCCCCTGGGGGTGCTGGCTCATGTCCGCGAGCGGGCGGGCCAATCCGTCATCCTGCACCGTGGTGCTCAGCGCGTGCAGATCGTTACGGCGAATGTCACGGGCAGCGCCGCGCGGTTTGTCTCTTTGGCGCGCCGCCGGCTCTCGACCGTGCCGCTGGCGCATGGAGACTACCTGCGGGTCGGCGGCACGGCGATTGCTTCGAGCCAGGCGCGGCTGCAGTTGTCGCTCGATTTCATCCTGGCGCTGGCCGCCATCCTGGCTCTGCTCTTCATCGCCCTGCGCGACGCGCGCACCGTAGGGTTGCTCGCCGTGAATCTGCCGTTCGCACTCGTGGGCGGCATTGCCGCGATTTGGGTCGCAAGGCTGCCGATCTCGCTGGGCGCGGCGGTCGGGTTCGTCACCGTGTTCGGCATCACGCTGCGAAACGCGATCATGCTGCTGTCACACTATCGCACGCTAGTGCTCGAGGAGGGCCGGTCGTGGAATCGGGAGACGGCGGAGCTCGGCGCGATGCACCGCTTGGCGCCAATCCTCATGACAGCTTCGGTGACGGCGCTCGGCCTCCTGCCGTTAGCGCTGGGTGCGCATCGTCCCGGTCAGGAGATCGAGGGGCCGATGGCGATGGTG
>JAKADE010000222.1 GCA_021820785.1 Pseudomonadota bacterium | reverse complement strand
GCCGCGCCGCGGGCGCCCCCCTGGTCGGCGGCAACCGCGTCGAGCTGCTGATCGACGGGGAGGCGCATTTCCGCGCCTGGGCGGAGCTGATCGAATCGGCGCGGCACTACGTGCTGCTGGAGAACTACATCATCGCCGACGATGCCGTCGGCCGGCGGTTTCGCGACCTGCTGATCGCGCGCGCGCGCGCCGGTGTCGCGGTGGCGCTGATCCACGATTGGTTCGGCACCTTCGGCAATGCGTCCCGCTCGTTCTTCGCACCGCTGCGCGCCGCCGGCGTCGCGGTGCGCGCCTTCAACCGTCCGCGCGTGGAGAGTCCGCTCGGCTGGGTCGGGCGCGATCACCGCAAGCTGCTGGTGGTCGATGGACAGATCGGTTCGATCTCCGGGGTGTGCCTCGCGGCCAAATGGCTCGGCGACAGCGCGCACGGCATCGCGCCGTGGCGCGACAGCGGGCTGCTGATCGGCGGACCCGCCGTGGCCGACATCGAGGCGGCGTTTCGCGACAGCTGGGCCGGCCTCGGCGAGCCGCTGGAGTTTGCCGCCGCACCGCTGCCGGCGCCGAGCGGCGAGGTGGCGCTGCGGGTCATCGCGACGCAACCGGCGCACGGGGCGATGTATCGGCTGGATGCGCTGATTGCGGCGATGGCGACCCAGAGTCTGTGGATCAGCGACGCCTACTTCGTGGGGATTCCCACCTACGTGCGCGGTCTGGCCGCCGCGGCCGACGACGGTGTCGACGTGCGACTGCTGGTGCCCGGCAACAACAATCTGCCGGCGGTCGGAGCGCTCTCGCGCGCCGGCTATCGTCCGCTGCTCGAGGCGGGCATCCGCGTGTTCGAATGGAACGGCAGTATGATGCACGCCAAGACCGCCGTCGCCGACGGCCGCTGGGCGCGGGTCGGCTCCTCGAACCTGAACCTCTCCAGCTGGCTCGCCAACTGCGAGATCGATGCGGCCGTGGAGGACGCCGGTTTCGCCGAACGGATGCAGGAGCAGTTCCTGCGCGACCTCGACAACGCCACGGAGTTGACGCTGCGGGGCCGGCGGCCGCAGCTGCGGGCCTCCCACGGGCGCCAGTTGCGCAGCGGCAGCTCCTCGCGGGCTGCCGCGAGCGCATTGCGTCTCGCGAACACGGTCGGCGCGGCGATCGCCAACCGGCGGGTGCTCGGGGACTCCGAGCGCGGCGTGCTCACCTTCTCCGGCGGTGCGCTGGTGGCGCTCGCCGTCCTGGGGTTCTGGCTGCCGGAGCTCCTGGCGTGGCCGCTGGCGGCATTTTGCGGCTGGCTCGGACTGAGTCTGCTATGGCGGCGCATCAAGCGCGTGCGGGCGCACCGTAAGGCGCTCGCAGAGCGTCTCTGAGCGTCCGAAGCGGCCCGGGAGGGCCGCCCCCGGGGGGGCCAGTGCGCCCCCGGCGTAGCCGCGATCAGGACCGCCGGCCCGGGATGCGGCCGTAGCGGGTCGCTGCGCAGTCCGGCCGCCCTCGGGCGGCCCTCCGGCCTTGGCGCGCACCGGAACGTGCCTCGGGATAATATCGGGGCTGCAGATCCTGCCAAGATGGGCTCCGTTCCCGAGGTGTCGACCATGGACTCGAAATTCATTCTGGTGCTGCTGGCCTCCACGACCGGTGCGACGCAGTGCCTGCGCATCGCCTCGGCGATGAGCGAGCGTCTGGGCCAGAAGCTGCGGTTTGCCCACGTGGAGATCGGTCCGCGCTCGATCCTGCTGCCTTCGCAGGAGCAGCTCTCGGAGTACGAGGTCGAGCACCTGGTCGAGCGTGAGCGGACCGAGACCGAGAAACTCAGCGCCCTCGTTGCGCAATGGACGCAGGCCAACGGCGTCTCCGCGGAGTTCGATCTGTACAAGGGCGATGAGTGGCGGGTCATGCGCCATTACCGCAAGACGGCGAGCATGGTCGTGCTGGCCGCGCCGAATGCGCAGCCCATCGGGCACCGCGAGGCGCTGCGCGCCGCGCTGGTGCGTACGCGCCACCCCGTGGTGATGGTACCGCCCACCTGGGAAGGGGGCTTCGGTCGCCGGCTGATGGTGGGCTGGCGGGACGTGCCGCCGCTGCGCCGTGCGCTGCATGCGTTCCGGCCGTTCCTCGCCGCCGCCGATGCGGTCGAGGCGCTGGCGATCGATCAGGACGACTCCGCGCTCGACGGGGCGCGCACGCTCCTCGGGCCCATCGCCCCCGCTGCCCGCTATCAGGTGGTCGCATCGGAAGGGCGGCGGACCGCGACCGTGCTGCTCGATGCGGCCACGGCGTATCAGGCTGATGGGCTCGTGATGGGCGCCTTCCGGCGCGGGGAGATTCTCAACTGGCTGGTGCCCGGCACCTCGAGCCGGCTGATTCACTCGAGCTCAGTGCCGCTGCTGATGCATCCCTGAGCGGGCCGCCCGGGGCGGACGGTTACAGCCAGCCGAGGCCGCGGGCCAGCATGCTGAGAGCGACCAGCAGGATCATCGGCACGAACACCTTCTTCAGGTGCACGTTCGACATCCGGTTCACCGCCTTCGCGCCGAGCATCGAGCCGCTCAGCACCCCGAGTGCCACCGGTGCGGCGATCATGGGGTCGATGTCCCCGCGCTGAAAGAAGATCCCGGCGGAGGCAGCAGCCGTTACGCCGATCATGAAGTTGCTGGTGGTGGTCGAGACCTTCATCGGCAGGCGCATCGCGGTGTCCATCGCCAGCACCTTGAAGGTGCCGCTGCCGATGCCGAGCAGTCCGGAAATCAGTCCCGCCACGTACATCATGCCGAAGCCGATGCGCACGTGCGCGACGTGATAGGGAATGTCCTGGTGCGTGCGGCGATCCGAGTAGGTGCCGGGCAGCTTCAGCCATGCCGCCCACTTGTGGTTCTGTACGCCGCTCGGCAGCTCTTCCCCGAGTCGCGCTATGAGCGGGATGGCCGAGATCAGCAGCACGACGCCGAACACGACGAACAGCACCGTGTCGTTCAGCATCGAGGAGACCAGAGCGCCACAGACTGCCCCTGCGGTCGTGGCGATCTCGAGGAACATCCCGACTCTGAGGTTGGTCATCCGATCGCGCACATAGGCCGCCGCTGCCCCGGAGGAAGTGGCAATCACGGACACGATGGACGCGCCGATCGCGGTAGCGAACGACACGTGGAAGATGAGCGTCAGGATCGGCACGATGAAGACGCCGCCACCGAGCCCGGCGAGCGCGCCGATGAAACCGGCGAACACACTGCTCAGCGCGATGAAGACCAGTGAGCCGAAGGTGTTGTTCGGGACGTCCGTCAGGCCCGGGCGGCCCAGATAGGAACCGATCCCGAAGATGCTGAACAGCAGGATCGCCAGTACGATCGCGGTGATGATGACGTAGGTGCGATCCTTCTCCATCGCAAAGGCGATGATCGATACCGCGACCCTGAGCACGGGCGTGGCGAGCAGGACCAGGAGGCCGGCGGTGACGATCGCCACCGGTTCGAGGGCTTTCAGGCCCGCGCTGACTTCGGCCAGGGTGTCGGGAAATGTCTCGTGGGGGAGACGGCCGAGCAGGCGCAGCGCGTAGTAGTAGAGGATTCCGCCGAGTATTACGGCAACGCTCAGGAGTACGCCGCCTCGCAACACTCCACTGATGACGAGCTCTGTCTTGCGGATGAGACTGTCATCCGGCCCGCCCGTCCTGTCGTTGACGGTTACGTTTGGCATCCGGGTGCCGGGCTGTGTCTGAATTTTTTTCTACTCGAGACCGTTGGGGGATGAGACGCTCGATCGCAACGGTCCGCCTCACGGCGAGGGCGCTGCGGCGGCAACAGTCTACTGCTGCGCTGCGATTGCGACCGTAAAAAATAAAAAAAAGTCTTGCAACTGAGACCCACGGCCATAACCGACAGCCGATGCGTGCGGTGGAGTGTCGGTGGAGTTGGCTGCCACGAGGCGCGCTTGCGGATGTTGACTGTAGATATTTACAGCCACGAAGCGTGCAGTCGCGCGGGAACGCCGGTGGCGCGTCTCGCCGGCCACGGAACCCTCGTGCGTCGTGAGTGCGATGCGCTGCGCACCGGCCGGCATTGCTCTTGCGGCGCCGCAATGGGGGCACGCGCCCGGGCGGTCGCGACGAGGGCCGCAGCGGACTGTCACCGGTGCGCCGCGCCGTGCAGGATCCGGCCTGGAGTTTCCGGCCGCTGAAACGACGAAGCCTGTGGATACCGAGATCAGTTGGCCGCAAGTCCAGCGAGATTTGGCCACCTTTTGGGGTCTCGGGGCAACCGCGGTGCCCGGAATCCAAGCTTCCTCCTACCTCGGCCGGGCTGAGTTCCAGGTTCAACTGACCGCATTCCCCAATCTATAGCTGAGATTGGCCACGATTTAGGCGACTCTCAACCTATTGATTTGAATAGTTTTTTTCTCAGGCGGCCAATTGGAATGAGCCCGCATAAACCCGCAACTGCGTGCGGTCCCATCTTTTCGAGCTCCATATCAGGCCTTTCATGTGGACCGGCGCTCCCAAATTTATCGTCACCAAGTCCGCGTGCCGTTGTGAAGGCGCGCTGGTGATCTTCAAAAATTTATACATTTCAATCAGTTAGCAGGTCTGCCCTCACTCGAAACCTGTACCAAAGCGTGCCTAAAGGCACTCAATACTACGTTTTCGCTACGTCCCCGAACCGGCCGGCGAACTCCTGACGCTGCCAGATCGAGCGCTCGCAACCATCCACTGAACGGAAGCCCTTGAAGTCCGGAAGGATGGCCGCATATCGGTCGTGCCGCCTGGAATCGGCCAGGTGGTTTGGCTGTTGGAACTGTCAAGTGTGAAACATGATTCCGGCACGAGGACGCCTCCAGGCGACTTCGCGAACCGGCGCTGTTGATCATTGATACCAGGCATAGCTTGGACCTCCGCGGCTACATCGTACCGCTTTGCGTTACTAGACCCGCATTGGCGCGGCCGACGTTGTGAACATGGCGAACGGCGACCAGTGATTAGCGGCGTGCGTTCGAGGGACGTCCGGTGGAAGCACCGGGGCTTCGGGTCGGAGCCAGTCCCTCGAACTGTGCATGAGGGAATAAGAATGGCCAAAGATTGGTTCACTCCGCGCGGCTACCGGCATCTGGATAGGCCGCTGACCCCTGCCTTTGCAGAGAACGTCCAGAAACCAGCTTTCGTTGCCCGCCATTCGTTCGCGCCGCTGTTGCGGTTCGAGAAGGTATCAAAGCGCTACAAGCCTGCCGAGCACAAGACGGTCCCCAAGAAACGCCCCATTATGTTTGCGTCCCACAAGGACGCAGCCATCTACGGCTACTACGCCAAGGCTGTCTCAGAGGCTCTCGAACAGGCATACGCCGCGAAAGGCATTTCAGCCAATGTTCTGGCCTACCGAAAGCTCGGGCGCGGAAATGCCTCGTTCGCAGCCGAAGCCTATGCTCACGCTCTAGCGCATTCCCCGTGCACAATCCTGGCGTTCGACGTCGAAGA
>JAKADE010000221.1 GCA_021820785.1 Pseudomonadota bacterium | reverse complement strand
GTATTGAACGGTCCGCACGTCGTGTCGGGCGGCGACCGTGTCGCCCAGATCATGGATCCGCAGGGTGGCACGATTGCGCTGCACGAACTGGCGCAGACCGCAGCGGCCGCACCGAAGCGGCGTGCACGCCCCGCGAAGCGCGCCGCCCGCAGGCCGCGCAAGGCCGCGGCGAAGCGCACCGCGAAGCGTGCGACGCCGCGCGTGAAGCCTGCGGCGAAACGGTCAGGCGCGAGAACCCGCCCAAAATCGGTGCGCGCCCGGGCAAAACCGGCAGGCCGTGCCGCGGCCGCACGCAAGACGGCCGCACGGCGCGCCGCGAAACGGGCGAGCGCGAAGTCCATCGCGCGGCGGCGCGTCAAGGCGGCCGCCCCGCGGCCGGCAGTGCGCAAGCCGCGTGCCGCGCGCGTGCGTACGAAGAAGACCGCGTCCCGACTCCGCCGCCCGCGCCGCTGAAGCGGCCGGGCGGCAGCCCGGCGACTTCTGTGCTTGATTTCGCTTAATCCTGCCTGCCGCCTGCGGCACAATGGCACTCGATCATGCCGAACCGCAAATCATCTCCGCTGCCGCGCGTCGCGGTGCGCGTCCGCCGCGGCTACTTCGAGTGCCGCTTCGGGCAACTGCACGTCCATCACGCCATCCCGGGCGGCGGCGGCTTCGAGGAAGCCACGCCACTGCTGGCGCTGCACCCCGCCGGCCACTCCGGGCAGCTGTACGGCGCGCTGCTGGCCGCACTCGGCGAGGACCGCTCGGCGTTTGCGCCGGATCTGCCGGGATTCGGTCAGTCCGACCGTCCGGGTGGCCTGTCGTTCGCCGAGCTCGCCGCCGCCCTCGGCGACTTCCTCGACACGATGCGGCTGCGCCAGATCGATGTGCTGGGCTGCGGCCTCGGCGCTCACGTCGCCCTCGGATTGCTGGCCACCCACCCTGCCGTGCGGCGCGTGATCATTGCCGCGTTGCCCACCGTTGCGACGCCCCCGCCACCGCGCGGGGCAGAGACGGACGATGAGTTCCTGCGCGCAGTCTGCCGCAGTGCACGTGCCGACTGCGGCGCAGACGCCCACCCGGAGGCGTTTTTTTCCGCCTGCGGGGAACGGCTGCAGCACGCCGCAGCGGCCGCGCAGGCCGGAATGCTCGAACAGACTCATCCGCTGCGCGAACGGCTGCGCACCGTGGCCCACCCGCTGCTGCTCCTGCATGCACCGGAACATCCGCACGGATTTGCACTCACCGCCGCCGATCTGCCGCCGCAGACGCAGCGCGCCGCCTGCAGCGGCATCGCGGCCCTGAGGGCCGGTGCGGCGCCGCTCATCGCGGCGATCCACGCCTTCCTCACGGCCTGAGCGCTCATGGTCAGCCCCTACATCGAACAGATCCTCAAGGCGCGCGTCTACGACGTCGCGATCGAATCGCCGCTCGAACCGGCCCCGCGCCTCTCCGGGCGGATCGGCAACGAGGTGCTGCTGAAGCGCGAGGACCTGCAGCCGGTGTTTTCATTCAAGCTGCGCGGCGCCTACAACCGTATCGCGAAGCTGTCGGATTCCGCCGCCCAGCGCGGCGTGGTGTGTGCCTCGGCCGGCAACCACGCCCAGGGCGTGGCGCTCGCGGCGCGCCGGCGCGGGATCCGCGCGGTCATCGTGATGCCGCAGACCACCCCGCAGATCAAGATCCAGGCGGTCGGCGCGCTCGGCGGGGAAGTCACGCTGCACGGGGATGACTACGACACCGCCTTCGAACACGCACTCGCCCTCGCCCGCGAACAGAACCTGGTGTTCGTCCATCCGTTCGACGATCCGGACGTGATCGCCGGCCAGGGCACCATCGCGGTGGAGCTGGCACGCCAGACCGGCGGTCACCTCGACGCCCTGTTCGTCCCGGTGGGCGGCGGCGGCCTCATCGCCGGGGTGTCGGTGTATCTGAAATACCTCTACCCGGGGATCAGGATCATCGGCGTCGAGCCACAGGACGCCGCCGGCATGTACGAGTCGCTCAAGGCCGGCCGGCGCGTCACGCTCGAGCGGGTCGGCCTGTTCGCCGACGGAGTCGCCGTGAAGCGGATCGGGGAGGAGACCTTCGAACTGTGCCGCCGGCACGTCGATGAAATCATCCTGCTCGACAACGACGAAATCTGCGCTGCGATCCAGGACGTGTTCGAGGACACCCGCTCGATCGTCGAGCCGGCCGGCGCACTCGCCGTGGCGGGTCTGAAGAAGCTGGTCGCACGCGAGCACTGGCAGGGCAAGCGCCTCGCGGCGATCACGAGCGGCGCCAACATCAATTTCGACCGGCTGCGGCATGTGGCCGAGCGTGCCGATCTCGGTGGGGAGCGCGAGGCGCTGCTCGCGGTCTGCATCCCGGAGCGGCCGGGCAGCTTCCGGCAGTTCTGCGAGATCCTCGGCCGGCGCAGCATCACGGAGTTCAACTATCGATACGAGAGCGAAGCGGCTGCGCATGTGTTCGTCAGCTTCTCGCTCGCGCGCGGTCGCGCCGAGAAGGACGGCGTGGTGCAGGCGCTGCGCGCAGGGGGCTATACCGTCACCGACATGAGCGAGAACGAGATGGCCAAGCTGCACGTGCGCTACATGATCGGCGGCCGGGCGCGCGGCATTCGCGATGAGCTGCTCTATCGGTTCGAGTTTCCTGAGCGACCCGGGGCGCTGCTGAAATTCCTCGACGCGATCGGTTCGCGCTGGAACATCAGCCTGTTCCACTACCGCAATCAGGGCACCGACTACGGACGGGTGCTCGCCGGCGTCCAGGTCCCGACGCCCGAGCGCGAGGAATTCCTGCAGCACCTGAACGCTCTGCACTACGAGTACGCCGACGAGACGGGCAACCCGGCGTACCGGATGTTCCTCGGGGCCTGAGCGGTCGACGGGACCCGCAATGCGCGGGTCAGCCGTGGATGTAGCTTTCCAGCTGCTCGATTGTGCGCTGCTGGTCCTCGATCACCGATTTGACCAGATCACCAATCGACACGACGCCGATCACGCGGCCGGTGTGAACCACCGGCAGGTGTCGGATGCGCCGCTCGGTCATCAGGACCATGCAATGCTGGACGGTGGCATCCGGAGCGACCGTCAGGACCGGCGAGCTCATGATGTCGGCCACGGGGGTCTGTGCCGAGGCGCGCCCGCGCAGCACGACTTTGCGGGCATAGTCGCGCTCGGACACGATGCCGGTCAGGACGCCGTCGCGCATGACCAGCAGGGCACCCACGCCGTGTTCGGCCATGGACCGCACTGCCTCCAGCACCGGCGCGTCCGGCGCAATGCTGTAGAGCGCGGATTTCTTCGACTCGAGCAGGTGGCGCACGGTGATCATGTCAGCCTCCTCCCGGGCACGCCGCGGCGTGCCGCGATCGTGAATGTACCGGCAGCGTACGCCTACCGGGGCGCCACCGCCACAGTCAGGCTGACGTCCGCGCTCACCTGGAGGCTGCCGGATTCGATGGGCGTGGCCGGCGCCATGCGCTGCGCCCGCAGCACTTGCGCGAAGCCCATGGGCGCAGGCATTCGCACCGCACCGCCGGATTGGCGCACCTGGAGGATGCGCACGACGCGAAGACCCAGGGCGGCCGCAAGCGCACCGGCCGCCGCACGCGCCCGATGGGCCGCCAGCGTCAAGGCCTGGACCCGGGCGACCTCGGGGTGACGCAGGGCGAAACGAAGGCTCTGCTGCACGTTGGCGCCGGCCTCATTGGCCGCATCGATCACGCTCCCGATGCGCGTGAGGTCATCGAGCCGCACGCGCACCAGATTGGTCACCGTGTAGCCGGTCACGGCCGGCGGTTTGCCGGTACTGGAATACTGGTACTGGGGCGCCACCGAGTAATCGGCCGTCGTCAGCTGCGCCCCGGGGCCCGCCGCCTTGCGTACGGCGGCCAACACGTTCGCCACACGCGACGCGTTGTCCGCGGCGGCGACTTTCGGCTGAAGCGCCTCCGTCCTCACGCCCACTTCGATATAGACGCGGTCCGGCGCGGGGTCGACGGTCGCCCCGGCACTCACCTGCAGCGTGGCCGGCGCCGACACAACGTGGGGCGCAGCGGCCTGGGCGAGCGCCGGCGTGAGCGCCAGCGCAAGGATGAGCAGATGTTTCATCGGCGAAGCCTCCGGGTCAGTCCTTCGAGTTGGTACAAGCGCACCCTTCAGCCGAGCAGCTTCTCGCGCCGGTACAGCCGGCCGGCGAAAAACGTCAACACCGCGCCGAGGGCGAGCGTCACGCCGGCCGAGATCGCCAGATCCGTCGCCGGCAGCGGCTGGGCGCGCAGCAGACTCATGATGATGAAGTGCTGGCTGAGCGAAGGGACCGCCATGAGTGCCGGCCGCGGCCGCAGCCCCATGATATTCGCAAAGATCAGCGGCAGCGTCGGAATCAGCAGAACCAGTCCGACATACGTCTGCGCTTCGCGGTAACTGCGCGTATAGGCGGCCACGAGCGTCATCAGTGCAGCGCCCGCCGGAATGAGGGGCAGGCAGCCGAGCACGATGCCGGCCGCAACGGCCGGACCGAAGTTCGCGCTCATACCGAGCCGGTCAAGTCCAATGTGATGCAGCGCGAATGCGAACGCGGCCACCGTCAGCACGAGTGACACCGTCATCATGGCGCAGGCGGCGAGCATCTTGCCGTACACCAGGTGCTCACGCCGCACTGGCATGGTCAGCAGCGGCTCGAGCGAGCCGCGCTCGCGCTCCCCGGACGTCGCGTCGATGGCGATGTACAGTCCGCTCATCAGCATCGTCAGCAGAATCGCATAGCTCAGCATGCCGAGCACGAGCGCCGCGCGGCTCTGCGGCGTGGAGATGTCGATGGCGTGCAGCGCAATCGGTGCGAGCAGCTGCGGGTCGAGGCCGCGGGCCACCAGGCGCAGGCGGGCGATGGTGCCGCCGTACAGTCCGATCAGACTCGCGAGCCGCTGCACCCGGCTCTGCACCGCGCGTTCGGACTCATCGGCGTACAGTCGCAGCGATGCGGGCTTGCCGGCGGCGAGCCGCGCGCCGAAGTCGCGCGGAACGTACAGCAGCGGTCCATGCGTACGTTTGACCCTCGCGCGCGCCGCAGCACGGTCGGCCTGCACCGGGCGGATGTGAACCCGGTACTGGCGCAGGAACTGAAGCAGCTGCGGGGCGCGCTCGGCATGCGCCACCGTGAGCACGATCGGTCCATCACCGGGGGCGCCACCGTGGCGGATCGCCATCGAGAGCGCCACGGAGATCAGCGCCGGCATCAGCAGCGGCCCAATCACCAGCGTCGTGAACAGCGAGCGCCGATCACGCAGCGTCTCGCGGAACTCCTTGCGAAAGACGCGCCAGATCGCGTTCATGCGGACGGCTCCGCCGCGCCGAGGCCCGCCAGGCGCACGAAGGCCTCCTCCAGCGATGCGGTGCCGGCGCGCGCCTGCAGCTCCTGCGGCGGGGCCTGCACGACGACCGTGCCGGCGGCAATGATGATGAGTTCATCGCA
>JAKADE010000220.1 GCA_021820785.1 Pseudomonadota bacterium | reverse complement strand
CCCGCCGCGCAGCACGTTCACGGTGCCCACGCGCGGCTCGGTGATCCTCAAAGGGGTGACGTTTGCGTTTAACTCCGCGCGACTGACGGCCTCGTCGCGCTCGGTATTGGATCAGGCCGCGGCCGGCCTGAAAGACCATCCGCTGGTGAAGGTCGAGATCCAGGGTTATACCGACAGCATCGGAACGGTGGCTTACAACCTGAAACTCTCACTGCGCCGTGCCGAGTCTGTGCGTCATTTCCTGGTGGCTGACGGCGTTGCACCGGGGCAGATGCGGGCCCGCGGATACGGTCCGGCTGATCCAATCGCGAGCAATCGGACCGCCGCAGGACGGGCGCTGAACCGTCGGGTGGTGATGAAGGTGCTGAGCAACCCCGACGCCGTCAAGGTCAAGGGGCAAGGTACCGCAAGATAGTGAAGGTGCACGTACCCCGGGGCGTCGTCGCGATGCCCCGGGGTAATCGCGAAAAAAGAGGACAATCTGCGGCCGCGGCAGAGAGTCAACCGCCGACTGCCACGGCATCTCCGTCAGAGTGATTGTGTCTCTGTTCCATTTCAGGGTCTGCCATCAAGCCGACTGAATAGAAAGTGGCAGTGGCGGCCTCACTGCGATTCCTCAGAATCCCGTTGAGTCACAAGTCTGTCGAAACGGATTTGATCGATTTGTTCGCTGTCCGAAGTCTTCAGACGCTATCGGCGATTTATCGGCGCACTGATTCGGGCGGCCAGTTTGCGTGCTCATGAGCGCACCACATGTCCCGTTCTGGGTTATGCGCTCGGTTCGCTTTATTCAGTTACGGGACTCGCGCTGCTGCATCACGGCAGCGTCGGCTGTCAGGTTCGCGTGCGTCATGAACGTCGCCTCAACTGAGTGCGTTCGGTTTGCCGTCGTCCGCCATGGTAGCAGGCGCCAGCATTGATGACGATCTGTCCGCGCTGCGCAAGACTGCATCAAGTTGAAATCATCCGTCGCGCAAACTGGCGCAGTCGGCATCTTCAGCATTGTGCCGAGTGCCTTTTGGTATGGCGCGAACAGTGTCCTTGTCATAACAGAGCGTTGCGTGCGGGAGGAACTAAAATGACAGAAAAATAATCGCGTTGAGAGGGCATAGTTGTCCGGCGTCCCTCACGGCGGTTGAATGAGCCAATCCTTTCATTGGGTTTCTATCACGCGGATCGGGCTTGAGTACGCTGGCGCACCGACCGGGCTGCGGTCTCCCCGTACCATGCGTCCTGCGGTACGAGGATTGAATGACTTCCCGGGTGAGAAGAGTCCCCCCAAGCGGTCAAGCAAGGATCAGCGACCGGATGTCGCGCAGCGCAGGAGCACCGTGCGGCAGGCGCCGGATCGGCGCGTCGGGGCGAGCTCAGGCGGAGCTCGCCCCGGCACCTCCGGGGGATGAATTTTGCTGATGCCAGCGTGCGGCCGATCGGCGGTGCTGAACACATTGCATGGCGGACACCGGGGATCCTTATGGAATTGCAGCAGCTCAAATATGAAGGACGAGATTTTATGAACACACAGCATTCGAATGATGGGAACAAGTCGACTACGGAATCTGACCGGAAGCGCGCAGGCGCGCAGTCCGCACCTGCAAAGGGCGACAAGGGCGAACTGAATGAGCATGGAAAGGCTCGCGATGTCAGACCGAATGAAGTCAAGGGTAACGCAGGCAAGGGCGAGCATTCCGCGGAAACGCGGTGACGTCCGGTAAATCGCGCATCGGTAACGCCGCGGCGAGTGGTGCGCGGACTTAGGGGCACCGGTGCTCCCCTCGCGCGTCCTGCAGGGCCGCATGCTGCGGCCCTGCAATTTTCAACTTGAGAGCACATCATGAAAAGACGTTATTTGCCGTTACTGGGTGTGGCGATCCTATTGGGCACCAGCGCAGTCCTTCCGCCGTACGCGATGGCTGCGGGGAAGACCATTGAATGCAAGATGCACTTCAGCACACGCAGTTGGTCCGCCATCTATAAGCAGATGAAGGGGACGGGAATCGTCACCTGTTCAAATGGAACCAGGATGCACGTGCGAATCAGCGCGCAGTCTGTCGGCCTCACGGCGGGAAAGTCGAGAATCAATGATGGCGTCGGGACATTCACGGATGTTCACTCCATTCGCGAAGTTCTCGGTTCGTACGCCCAGGGCGAAGCGAACGCGGGAATGATGAAGTCCGGCTCGGTGCAGGTCCTGACGAAGGGAACAGTTTCCCTGGCGCTCTCAGGATCGGGTCGGGGCATTGACCTCGGGGTGAGTGTCGGGAAGTTCACGATCAGCAAAATTCGCTAGACCGAGGGCACCTCATCAGGCTTGGCATCGAGCCGCGCGTTCGCAGGCGGCTCTGTCGTGCCTGCGTCCGGAGGGGTTCGATGGCACACATGGAGCGGAGTGCTGAGTCATGCGGCGCTCGGCGCGCGGAGTCGCGCTGCTCGCGCCGTCCTCGGCAGCGATCGGGGCGGCTCGCTCGCAGGGACTTTCCTCGTTTTGGCGCGCGAGCGGGTGCCCGAGACGCGGCGATTGCCCGGGGGCTCCAGGGCACGGGAATACGCCACGCGTCCTGGGGGTGTTCATCGCTTCAATTCAGTGGCCGAGCGCCGGGCAAATCATGCGATCACACGGGAGAGAAACGGTGAGAATTCGACGGGCTGTGATTCTTTTCGTCGTCGCGGTGCCGGTGCTGGCCTGGGCAGGTCAGTCGGATCACTGGTATATCACACCGCAACTGGGCGGCATTTCGCCGAACTATCAGCGCTCGCTCGAGAAGAACGATTGGCTCTATGGGGTTGCCTTCGGCCGTGAGTTCAATCGCTATTTCAATCTCGAGTTGAATCTCGATGGAACCCGCCTCTCGGGTCGGCACGGGGCGGACTCGATCAATATCTACGGCACGACGCTCGATGCGCTCGTGGTCCTGAACCGCAGCGGGACGGTCTCGCCGTATCTTCGCCTCGGCGCGGGGTTCGTGCACGATATTCCCGGGGGTCAGGTTCCGAACCGGACGAATTTTGCGGCAGACGCCGGCGTCGGCTTCTACTGGAACCTCTGGCGCAGCGCCGGGGGTACGCGAGCCGTTGCCCTGCGGCCTGAAATCAAGGTGCGGTGGGAGAATCCGGGCCGCTCCCCGGACCTTCAGGACTACATTGCAGACCTCGGCTTCCAGTACTCCTTCGGTGGCTCGAGCGCATCGAGCCAGGTGGTCGAGTCTGCACCGTTGCCGCCTGCGCCACCGCGGGCGACCGAGTCCGAGCCGGTGGCAGCGCCAGCGGTAGCGCCGCCGCCGAGCCGTGCACGGAGCGCCCTTAGGCTGCCGAGCCATGGCTCGATCATCTGGAAGGGCGTGACCCTTGCGTTCGACTCGGCGCGTCTGACGGTCCCGTCCCGCTCAGTGCTGGATCAGGCAGCCGCGGGCCTGAAGCAGCATCCGCTGTTGAGGGTGCAGATCCGGGGCTATACCGACAGCACGGGCACGGCAGCCTACAATCTGAAGCTCTCGCAGCGTCGTGCTGATTCCGTGCGTCACTTCCTTCTCGCCGAGGGGGTTGCCCCTGCACAGCTCGACACCCGCGGGTATGGGCTGACGGATCCGATCGCGAGTAATCGCTCGGCCGCCGGCCGGGCGCTTAACCGTCGGGTGGTGATGACGGTGCTGAGCAACCCCAACGTCGTCAAGGTCAAGGGAAAGGGTATCGCGAAGTAGGCGAGCCAATCGCGCTCTGGAGCGCCGCGACGGCGCTCCAGAGCGCTCTTCGCGTGACCCGCGCCGGGGGGCATCTGCGCGGCGAAGCAGGCCGCGGTGTCACCGGGGCCGACTCAGCGCGATGCATTCGAGTCATCGCTGGATGGGATACATTGCGATCCCTGAATCGATTGGGCCGGGTGCAAAGGACAGATGTGCCGCGCTTGCGACCGGCGTATGCTCGGCGACAAGACATTAAAAAAGTCACACGGAGGGGGCGCATGAGCTTACCGGGTGTCGTTCGTGCGGTGCCGATCAACTCCATTGCCGTCGCACGATGGGTATTTGCGGTCGCGTCGGCAGGCATCGCAGTGTGGATCCTGTCGTTCGGGCAATGGGTGCCGCAGCCCCTGCCGGACGCGACTGCGCTGCACGAGATGTTGACGTATGCGGCGGCGCCGGTGATTCTCCTGGCGAGCGCCGGTCTGTGCTTCGCCCGTACCGCGGTGGCCGGCGTGCTGACGCTGGGCGCCTACCAGGCGGTCTCGGCTGTGCTGGCGGTGCCTCAGTGGCTCGCCAAGCCGCTCAACGTTGGTGCGTGGTATCCGTTTTGTGAGGCCGTGACGCCACTCGCGGCCGCGGCGGCGCTCTACGTGATGCTGCGGGACTCGAGGCCGGGGCTTGGGCGAACGCGCGCTGAGCGAGCGGCTCTGCGCAGTGCGCAGATTGTCTTTGGCCTCACGTGCGTCTTCTATGGCGAGTCTCACTTCGTTTACGCCGCGTACACGGCCACTCTGGTGCCGGCGTGGCTGCCCGATCGCTTGCTATTTGCGTATGTCACGGGCGCCTGTCATGTCGCCGCGGGACTGGCCATCATCGTGGGGATCGCACCACGCCTGGCCGCGGCGCTGGAAGCGACCATGATGAGCCTGTTCGGTCTCGTGGTCTGGGTGCCAAGCTTCTTTGCACAACCGCGGCCCAGTTGGGCCACGCCGCCGTCGCAGCAGTGGTCCGAACTGGTCGTGACGTTCATGTTGGCGGCGGCTGGCTGGGTCGTGATGATTTCGTTCAGCCGAAACCGCAGCGCTGAAGCTTCCCTTGCGCGTCCCTGAACGGACGCCCGGCGCTGCTCCGTGACGGCGCGGCGCAACGGGAGAAGCCCGTATCGACAGTGGCACAGTCCGTGCGTATCAATGAGCCCATGAACGAGAGTGAGCACTTTCGGGTGGCGCCGGACAGCCGGGTCAAGCTCTCCGAAATTGACCCGGCATTCAAGGGGCACCATCCGGATCACGCGGCAGCTACCGCCGAGCTTCAGCATTACACTGAGCGTCTGCGTGCGCTGCAGGAGCTGCTCTACGCCGACGGGCGCCACTCGCTGCTGATCTGTCTGCAGGCCATGGACACCGGCGGCAAGGACGGTGTCATCAACCACGTGCTCGGCGCGATGAACCCGCAGGGCTGCCGGGTGGCGCATTTTCGCCGCCCCTCGCCCGAGGAGGCGGCGCACGACTTCTTGTGGCGGGCGCATCGGGATGCGCCGGCGCGTGGCGAGGTGGTCATCTTCAATCGCTCCCACTACGAAGACGTGCTGGTGGTGCGCGTGCACGAGCTGATCGACAAGGCCGTCTGGATGGAGCGCTATGCGCGGATCAACGAATTCGAGCGCAACCTTGCCGACGATGGGGTCGCGATCCTGAAGTTCTACCTGCACATCTCGAGCGAGGAGCAACTGGCGCGGTTCAAGGCACGGCTCGAGGATCCGAGCAAGCACTGGAAGATCAGCGTCGCGGA
>JAKADE010000219.1 GCA_021820785.1 Pseudomonadota bacterium | reverse complement strand
CACGCGCTCGAGCTCGGCGCGTGGCAATGCGCCGAGCCAGGCGCGAATCTGCGCGTCGCTGGCGCCGGCAGCGCCGAACGCCTGCCGGTGCCGCTCGGTAAGCACCAGGAATTCGCGCAAAAAGCGCCCTGGTTCGGGTCTGCGGCGGATCGGTAGAAAGTCGATCAGCTGGATGAGCAGCCGCGTCTGCCCGCCGCTTGCGCGCCGGACCCGCTCCACGAGCTCGCGCAGACCCGCGATGAAGCGGTCTTCGCCGATGCGCAGCAGCGGTCCGCTCGGAACGTCTCGGATCCCAGTGGCCTCGAGCACGATCGCACCGGGGCGACCGAGTGCAAACCGTTCGTACCACTCGATCACCCGGGGCGTGACGCTGCCGTCGTCGCTGGCCCGCCAGGGCACCATGGCCGGAATCCAGGTGCGCTGCGCGAGGGTGAGCGGGCCGTGTACGAGGGGCGAGAAGAGGCGCGAGGCGTGCGCTTCGCCCGCACTCGGCCAGCGTCCGCCCGCGGGCAGATGCCGGATTCGCTCGGGCGGACGCCACTGGCTCATGGGTATTGCACTGCGGGTCGACCCGCCCCTAGGGGACGACCGCCGTGGCTTCGATTTCCACCTTGGCCTGCATCTCGATGAGTGCGCTCACTTCCACGGCGGTCATCGCCGGGAAATGCCGTCCCATGACCGCGCGGTAGGCGGCGCCGATGGCGTGCAGTTCCGTCAGGTACTCGGTGCGGCTGGTCAGATACCAGGTCATGCGCACCACGTGCTCGGGGCGGGCGCCGCCCTCGGCGAGAATCGCGACCACGTTGTGCAGCGCCTGGCCGACCTGCTCGGCGAGCCGCGGGCTGGTGATCCGCCCGGTGCGCGAGTCCCAGCCGATCTGGCCGGCGACGAAGATCTGGCGCCCCTGTGCGAGCACACCGTTGCTGTAGCCCGAGGGTCGCTGCCAGCCCTCCGGTTGCAGAGTTTCAAACATGCTCAACTCGTCTGTCTCGCGTTGAACGCAACAGTTCGCGACCGATGATCAATTTCTGAACCTCCGTGGCACCCTCGTAAATGCGCAATGCGCGGATATCGCGGTACAGCCGCTCCAGGCGCTCCCCGCGGACCACGCCGCGGCCGCCGAACAGCTGCAGCGCGCGGTCGATGATCCGTTGCGCCGATTCGGTGGCGGTCATTTTTGCAATCGCCACTTCCTGGGTGGCCGCCTCGCCCAGGTCGCGCAGCCAGGCGGCCCGGTAGGTGAGCAGCCGGGCGGCATCGAGCTCGGCAGCCATGTCGGCGAGCGAGGCCTGGGTGAGCTGGAAGTCCGCGAGCGTGCGTCCGAACATCCGGCGCTCGCCGACATGGGCGAGCGCTGCGTCGAACGCGCATTGCGCCAGACCGAGCGCTGCGCCGGCCACGGTGGTGCGAAACACATCGAGGGTGCGCATGGCGAGCTTGAAGCCCTCACCCTCGTTCCCGAGGCGCTGGGCGGCCGGTACCCGACAGGCGTGCAGACGCACACGCGCCAGCGGGTGCGGGGATATCGGTGTGAAGCGCTCGGCGATCTCAAGTCCCGGCGCATTGGCGTCGACCACGAAAGCACTGATGCCCTCGGCGCTTACGGCCCCGTCCGGGCGGCGCTGCGGCGCAGCGGTGCGCGCAAAAACGCAATAGAAGTCGGCGATGCCGCCGTTGGAAATCCAGGTCTTCTGCCCGTCGAGGACATAACTGTCGCCCTCCCGGCGGGCCGAACACTCCAGCGCCGCGACGTCCGAGCCCGCATCGGGTTCCGATAGGGCGAAGGCCGCGAGGGCCGCTCCGCTGGCGACTTGCGGCAGGTAACGGGCCTTCAGTTGCGCGGAACCCGCCAGCGAGATCGGCCCGCTGCCGAGGCCCTGCATCGCGAACACGAAGTCCGCGAGCGCATCGTGGCGCGCGAAAGTCTCGCGGATCAGAGCGAGCGCGCGGACGTCGAAGGCCGTGCTGGCCGACTCGGCCGATCCCTGCCCGCCGCGGCCTACACAATACCTGGTCCAGCCCGCCTCGCCCATGGTCACGGCGAGCGAGCGGCAGGCGCGCTCCACGGCCGGGGCGTCTTCCGCGCCTCCAGACTGCGCCAAGTGTTGTTCGGCCCAAGTCTGAAGCCGCGTTCCGAGCGCGCGGTGCTCCGGCGTGAAGAAGGGCCAATCGAGGGGACTGCGGGCGCTCACGAGGTCAGTTTCCTTCGAAATGCGGCGTCTGTTTGGCGACGAATGCGTGGTAGGCGCGGTGAAAATCCTGCGTCTGCATGCATTGCGCCTGGGCCTGCGCCTCCGCGTCGATGGCCGCTTCGAGCGGCAGGTGCCACTCCTCGTGCAGCATCCGCTTGGTCATCGCATGGGCGAGCGTCGGTCCGCGGGCGATCTGCCCGGCGAGCTCCATGGCCGCGCCGAGCAGCGCCTCGCGCTCTTCGAGGCGATTGAAGAATCCCCACGCCAGTCCCTCCTGCGCCGACATGACGCGCCCGGTGTAGAGCAATTCCGCGGCACGACCCTGACCGATGATCCGGGGCAGGATCGCGCAGGCACCCATGTCGCACCCGGCCAGTCCGACGCGCGTGAACAGGAACGCGGTGCGCGCCAGCGCGGTCCCGAGGCGAAAGTCCGAGGCCATCGCGAGGATGGCACCGGCGCCAGCGCATACGCCATCGACGGCGGCGATGATCGGCTGCGGACAGGCACGCATCGCCTTGACCAGATCGCCGGTCATTTGCGTGAACGCGAGCAGTCCAGCCGCGTCCATGGTCGTGAGCGGTCCGATGATCTCGTGCACGTCGCCGCCGGAGCAGAAATTGCCGCCCGCGCCCGTGAGCACAATGGCGCGGACGCTGTGAATCGAGCGCAGGTTGCGAAACAGGTCGCGAAGCTCGGCGTACGAGTCGAACGTCAGGGGATTCTTGCGCTCGGGTCGGTCGAGCGTGATCACCCCGACATGGTCGTGTGCATGCCAGCGGAAGTGACGCGGCTCGAACCGCCCGATGTCAAAAGTGCTCTCAGGACTCATGCCAACCCCTCAATGCTGCGCCGGCAGCTGCACGAACTCCTTCAGGAGTCCGAGCAGATCCATCAGGTCGCGCTTCTGGCGCACCGAGAGTTTGCTGAACAGGTCGATGACCCATTGTTCGTGCTCGCTCGCCATGCGCGCGAACTGGCGCACACCCTCGGGGGTGAGCTTGACGCGAAATGCGCGCCGGTCGGCCGGGTCGACCTCGCGGATCACCAGCCCCTCCTTCTGCAGGCCGTCGGTGATGCCCGTGACGTTGCCGCCGGTGACCATCATGCGCTGCGACAGTTCGCTCATCTTCAACCCGTCCGGCGCCCGCTCGAGCTGTGCCATCAGGTCGAAGCGCGGCAGCGTGGTGCCGAAACGCGTCTGCAGATTCTGGCGAATACGCCCCTCCACCTGGTTGGTGCAGGAAAGCAGTCGCAGCCACAGGCGTACCGAGATGTGATGATCGTCATTCAGCCGCGTCTCGGCGTCGACCGGGACGGCGGCCGTTTTTTCCTTGCCCTCTGTGTTGCGGACCATCAGTACACCTCCCCGCCTGCGATTGCGAGACTTTGCCCCGTGATGCTCTCGGTTCCCGGACGGCACAGCCACAGCATCGCGTGGGCCACTTCGTCCGGCATGATGAGTCGCCGCTGCGGGTTTGCGCCGAGCAGTGAGTCGAGCGCCTGTTCCGGGGTGCGGCCGGTCTTGCGCGTGATGCGGGCGATCGCGTCTTTGACGATGTCGGTGTCCGTGAATCCCGGGCACAGGGCATTGACCGTGATCGGATGCGCCGCGTACTCGAGCGCGAGCGAACGTGTCAGTCCGACGACGCCATGCTTGGAGGCGGCGTACGCGGCGATGTAGGCGCCTCCGCGCAGCCCGGCGGTGCTCGCGATGTTGACGACGCGTCCAAACCCTTCAGCGAGCATGTCCGGGATCGCTTGGCGGGCGCACAGGTACGGACCGGTGAGGTTGACGGCGAGCATTGCTTGCCAGAGCGCTGGATCGGTGTCGACGAACTTCGCGCTCGTGGCGCGGCCGGCGTTATTGATCAGGATGTGCACGGCGCCGAATTCGGCGCGCGCTGCGCGGAACGCGCGTTCCAACGCGGCCTCGTCGGTGACGTCCGCCTCGAGTGGCAGAGCTCGCGCCGCTCCGCCGAGCGTTCGTGCGGTGTCCTGCAGACGGGCCAGGTCCCGGCCGAGGAGCGTCACGCATGCCCCGTCGGCGGCGAGCGCCGCGGCGCAGGCGGCACCAATGCCGCGACCGGCGCCGGTCACGATCGCATGCCTGCCGGCGAGCGGCGCGTTCTCGGTGGCTGTGCCCGAGTGCATCACTCCGCGGCTCCGGCCGCCATCGAGCGCTGCACATTGCGCTCCAGCTGTGTCTTGCCCGCCAGATACGGCTTCGGCCACCATTGCGCCGAGTAGCCTTGTCGGGCGGCTGCCTCGAGCGTCCAGGCCGGGTTGGCCAGATGCGGCCGGGCGATCGCACACAGGTCGGCGCGACCGGCCGCGATGATGGTGTTGACGTGGTCGGATTCGTAGATGTTCCCGACTGCGAGCGTGGCGATGCCGATTTCGTTGCGCACTTCATCGGCGAAGGGGGTCTGCCACATCCGCCCGTAGACGGGCGCCTGCCAGGGGACGGTCTGGCCGGTCGAGACATCGATCAGGTCGGTGTCCGCGGCCTTCAGCGCCCGGGCGATTGCCAGCAGATCCGCCTCGGAAAGCCCCCCCTCGGCCCAATCCGTGGCCGAGAGACGCACCGAGAGGGGACGTTCGCCGGGCCACGCCGCCCGCACGGCATTGAGGACCTCGAGCGGGAAGCGCAGCCGGCCGCCGATGCTGCCGCCGTACTCGTCGCGCCGTTGATTGGTCAGCGGCGAGAGGAACGAGGCGAGCAGATAGCCATGGGCCATGTGCAGCTCGAGCATGTCGAAGCCTGCGTCTGCCCCGAGCCGGGCGGCGCGCACGAACTGCTCGCGCACCGCATCCATGTCCGCGCGCGACATCTCGTGCGGAGTCGCGCTGATACCGTCCAGGTACGGCAGGGGCGAGGGCGCCATGAGCGGCCAGTTGTCGTGTTCGAGCGGGTGATCCATTCGCTGCCAGCCGAGCTGGGTCGATCCTTTGCGGCCGGCGTGACCGAGCTGCAGGCAGATCCGGGCCGGCGTGCGGGCATGCACGAAGCGGACGATTTTGCGCCAGGCGTCGCATTGCGCTTCGTTCCACAGGCCCGTGCAGCCCGGCGTGATGCGTCCTTCCGGCGACACGCAGGTCATCTCCGTATAAATGAGTCCCGCCCCGCCGAGTGCCCGGTGGCCGTAGTGCACGAGATGCCATTCCTCGGGCATTCCATCGGTGGCGCTGTACTGGGCCATGGGGGAGACGACCACGCGGTTCTCCAGCTCCAGCCCGCGCAGCCGAAACGGCAGGAACATCGGCGGGCGCCGCTTCTCCA
>JAKADE010000218.1 GCA_021820785.1 Pseudomonadota bacterium | reverse complement strand
CAACCCGCAGCAGAGCTTCTGCATCCGGCACAAGCGCCTGATCCTGCCCGTGGAGGGCGCCCCGCTGGTGTTCTCGACGAACTACGCGCACCGCATGCGGCTGCGGTTGACGGAGGCGAACGGCCACACGATCGACCTGCCGGCGTGGGCGGATGCCGAGGTCGGCGGCTTCGTCGTCGATACCGGCCCCATCCGCGGGACACCGTTCCGCGACGCGGTGGAGGGAGTGCTGCATGGGGACTGGGGGTTCTCGCGCTACCAGGGGCCTCGTTTCCGTTTGGAAAACGCCTCCGGCGTGGGATGGAATGTGGCGACGCCCGGCGATGCTGCCGTCATCGTCGGCCGCGACGATTCGGTCCGCCTCACCGCGCCCAGTCTGAGCTGCCTGAAGCGCATCACGGTGCGCGATTCGGCCGGTACCGAGCGGTCCGCGCACTGGACAGCGGTGCATACGAACGAAGTGAAGGTGCAGCTTGCGCTGAAGGATGCGCAGCCGGGTCCGCTCACCGTGCTGTTGAGCCAGTTCGGTACCGCGGCGCCGGTCCGCGTGCCGCTGGATGCCTACTCGATGCCCGCCAGCCTCGACAGCTTCGTGCTCCATGCCGGAGACAGTGAGGGAGTTCTCAAGGGTAGTCGACTCGACGAGGTGGCTCGCCTGACCCTCGAGCGCGTCGTTTTCGTCCCGGGCGCGCTGAAGACGCATCACGGCGTCGATCAGCTCACCGTGACGGCCGAGGAGCCGAAGGCCGCGGCGCGACTGAAGGCGGGCGAAGCGGGCACGGTGCGCGTGCAGCTGAAGGACGGTCGGGTGCTCACGCTCGACGCGGCCGTCGCCGCGCCACGGCCGAGTGTCGCACTCATGGCCAAGAGCGTGTATCTCTCGGGTGCGGATGCGCCCAGCCACATTCATCTCGGCAATGGCAATGAGCTGCCCCAACATGCGCAGCTGACATTCTCGGTGCGCGCCGTGGCGCCTATGGCATTCGACCAGGACGAGTCGATTCAGGTGGCCACGACCGATGGTCTGTACTCGACCACCCTCAGTCTGACGAATGGCGGCATCACCCTCGAGAATCAGCAGGTGGCCATCGCGACGCTCGATCCAGCCCGGGCCTTCGGGCCCTCGGCGTTCGGGCCACTGCAGTTCCGGGTCATTGATGAGGGGGTCAAGGGCGGCTGGCAGCCCCTGGTCACCCTGGTGAGGCTGCCGCAACTGCACCACATGGTTTGCCCTGCCACGCCGAAACTCGCCTGCAAGCTGACCGGCTCGGACCTGTTCCTGGTCGACGCCATTGCCAATGATCCTGCGTTCCACCATGCCGTTCAGGTGCCGGACGGATTTCCGGGCTACGCGCTGCCGGTGCCGCATCCGGCGGACGGTGAGCTCTATGTCAAGCTCCGTGACGATCCTTCGGTCGTGAACGTGGCGACGGTCGCGGTGGACCAGTTGCCGGCCCCGCACAAGGCGGCGACCGGGAAGGTCCACCCTGCGGCGCGTAAAAAGCCACCGCAGACGGCTGCCCAGACGAAGCGGTCGAAGAAGGCGCCGGTGGTGCAGACGTCTGTGCCGAAGATTCCGTCGCCGAAGACCTCTGAATCCAAGCGTTCTGGAACCGAGAAGGCACAGAGCGCTGTGAACCCGCCACTCAGTATCCCGTCCTCGCATGCAGTGCGGCGCGCGGGAGTCGGTGAAGGCGTGCGTGCGTCCGCGGTTGCGCCGTCCGGCGCGTCTGCGGGAACGACCGCACCTGAAGCGGCGCCTTCGGGGAAGCGCGCATCAAATGAGCCGGCGACGCTGCCGAGTCCGGCGCCCGCAGGCGCAACGTCACCCACGGTGCCTGCGCCGCAGACCTCCCCTCCGGCAGGATCAAACTGAACGGCCGCCCTCGCGGGCGAGTGACGCGACTGAACGCCATGCGCGTTCGTGACTTGCGCATCGACCCGCGGAGTGATTCGCCGATGGTTCCGGCGCCCTGATCTGTCTGCGGATGCGTCCGGTCCGGTCAGGTCACCTCCGTCAGGGCGGCTGTTCGGGCTGCGTTCAGACTCTTCAGAAGCGCTTCGAGATCATCCTCGCAGGTTTCGAAGGATGTGATGCACGCCCGCAAGACGAGCTGCCCGCGAAGGGTGGCGACGGAGATCCACGCCGCTCCATCCCGAATAACGCGCTCGGCAATGCTGCGGATCAGCAGCGCACGGCGTTCGCCATCGAACCGGGGGGAGAAGCAGATGAGGGGCAATGCCGTGCAATTGTCGATCTGCCAGTGCTCTTCAGAGAGCCGCGCGCGCAGGCGGGCCCCGAGCTCGAATTGCCTCGCGATCATCTGCTGATAGCCGGGAAGTCCCATCGTCGCCAACGACGCAAACAGCTTCGCCCCGATGAACCGGCGCGACCATTGCACCGAGTGGATATAGGCGTCCCGGTGCTCAGTGGAGGCCGACGGCATGTATCCGTTCGCGACGTCGAAGGTGCGCTCGAGGCCCTGCCAGCTTCGGCTGAGAAAGAGCCCCGCGCCCATGGGCACGGCAAGCCACTTGTGCGGATCAACGGTCACCGAGTCCGCCGCCTCGATGCCGTCAAACAGAGGGCGAGCCGGGCCGTGGAGCAGAGCGCCGCCCGCCCAAGCCGCATCGACGTGAACGTGAGCGTGGTGCGCGTGACCGGCCGCCGCGATGCCTGCGAGATCATCGATGGAACCATGGGCCGTCGTTCCCGCGGTGGCGACTACGAGTATGGGTTCGGCGGCGGCACTTGAAAGCGCGGCCTGCATCTGCGCCCCCGAGAGCGCGAGACCGTCTGCAGGAGAGACCAGATGAACTGCCTGGCTCCCGAGCCCGCACATGCGGGCGATCTTGATCCACGCCAGATGGGATTCGGGGGAGACAAAGACACCCGGCGGGCGTCCCGTACGCGGGATCCCGTCCTGGTGCCACCGCGGGTAGCGGCCCTGCAATGCCACCAGCAGTGCCGTCAGGTTCGCCTCGCTTCCCCCGGAGGTGAATGTGCCAGCGACAGTGTGCTCGGACCAGATCCATCGGCCGAAGAGCAGGACGAGCTTGCGCTCTATCTCGGCGGCCGCCGGCGCGTGGCTCCAGACCGCCAGTTGTGGATTGATGGCAGACGCAATCCAATCACCGGCGATCGCGGGAATCAGCGCTGGCGGATTGAACAAACCAAAATAGCGCGGATGATCGCTCCGAACCGCATACTGCGTCAGCAGATCGAGCAGATCGCGGGTGACCTCATCCAGCGCCCTCGGCTGCGCGAAGTCGTAGGATGCGAGCCGCGCCGCGAGCGCTGCTTCATCGATGGCGGGCGCGACACGCTGAGTTCTGCGCAGCTCGATCGCGCGTGCGATCCGCCCGGCGACATCCGCGAGGCCACTCGGCTGATTACGGCGCATCTCCCTCCCTCAGGGCGAAGCCTTCATCCATCCAGCCGGTCAGTCCCCCGGTCATCACCTTGACCGGGCGATGCAGCTGACTTAACCGCAGGGCGCCGCGCGTTGCTCCGTTGCAATGAGGTCCCGCGCAGTACACCACGAAGAGCGTCTCCAGCGGCCACTGCGCCATCTTGCCGGCCGTGATCTTGCCATGCGGCAAGCTCAGGGCGCCGGGGACGTGAGCGCGCCCGTAGAGCTCGGGGCTGCGGACGTCGAGGAGCACAAACCCGCTCTGTCCTGACGACAGAGCATCGTGGACATCCCAACAGTCCGTCTCGAACCTGAATGTCTGCTCGAAATGTGCCATGGCGTCGCTGCTCGGCGCCGGTGCGACCGCGGTGACATTGTTGGTCATGACTGCCTCCTCAATGGCTGGCGGGAGCTTGCCGGCGATGGCTGCGGCTTACAATTGGCATAAATGCCATTTACAATCGAAATCATGCCAAAGCGCCGACGGGGTCCCAATCGCCTGGTGGCCGCTCTGTTGCACGATGGCCTCGCAGCCTTCGAAACGGGCATCGTGGCGGAAGTGTTCGGGCTGCACAGGCCGCAGATGCAGCCGGACTGGTACCGCTTCGTCACGGTCGCGGAAAAGCCCGGACCGTTGCGGGCAACCGGGGGCCTGCGGGTGATCGCACAAGCTGGACTCGAGCGGCTGGCCGACGCGGGGACGATCGTGATTCCCTGTTGGCGCACGGACGGAGCGCCTCCTTCTCCCGCCGTGCGAGCTTCGCTCCTGGCGGCCTATGACAGGGGCGCGCGGATCGTGTCGATCTGTTCCGGGGCGTTTCTGCTTGCGGCCTGCGGATTGCTTGCGGGTCGCAAAGCGACGACGCATTGGCTTCATGCCGAGAAGCTGCGCACGATGTATCCGACTATCGACGTCGATGCGAACGTGCTCTACGTCGATGAGGGTCAGATTCTGACATCGGCAGGCTCGGCGGCGGGGGTGGATCTTCTGCTGTACGTGGTCCGCAAGGACTTCGGCGCGCGGGTCGCGAACGAGGTCGCCCGTCGGATGGTCGTGCCACCACATCGCGAGGGTGGCCAGGCGCAATTCATCGAGCGACCGATCCCCGCGCACGCTGGGGGTCGATTGGGCCCGTTGCTCGAGGCGATCAGACGGCAGCCGGCCGCACGCTGGACCGTTGCACACATGGCGCGGCGCGCGGCGATGAGCAGAAGAACGTTCATCAGACGGTTCGAGCAGTCGACCGGAATGCCGCCCGGCCAATGGGTGACAGCAGCCCGGGTGGAGGCGGCGCGCTTCCTGCTCGAGACCGACGCGGCCGAACTGGATGAGGTCGCGTTGAAGGCGGGTTTCGGCACCTCGGCCGGGCTGCGGCACCACTTCAAGCGTCACGTCGGAGTGACGCCCAGCGCATATCGGACCCAGTTCTCACTGCCGCGTCGTCGAACAATCGGCGCGAGATCGTCGTGATGTCGCCAGAGCGGGCGGTCCATCACGGCACGTCGAGCAGCAGTTCGCGATGTCACATCTCAGGGGGCGCGTAAGTCAATCCCGCCGCGCGCGCTCGCGTGCCCAGTTACCCGCAGCATCTGAATCTGCGGCCGCGGCAGGCTGCGGCAAAACGGTGCGCTTTGAGCTGCCAGCCGCTTCGCGCCGAGACCTGGGTGGTCACCGCAGATCGGTTCGGGGTGTCCGAGAAGAGGCGCAAGCAGAACCGGGCCGCGGCGCGCACCCATGGGTGTTTTCTGGGTCCCCAGTGACGGTCCCCGTCGTGCGGGCCGGGAAGTGCTGGCGTGCGCGCCGCGGCGTCCGGCCGTCCGGCAGTGATGCCACCGGACGGCCTGCGCTGTCTCAGACCATCGTCATCGGAATGCCGGCGAGATAGTCGCGCTTGCCGAGCTCGACGCCCGAGTGGCGCAGAATCCCGTACGCGGTGCTGATGTGAAAGTAGAAGTTCGGCAGCACGAAGTGATTGAAGTAATCCACTGCGCGCATCTTCGCCTTGTTCTCGCGGCCCATCGGGAAAATCACCTCACGCTCGGCGGAGCCGTCGATCTTGGCCTTATCGAG
>JAKADE010000217.1 GCA_021820785.1 Pseudomonadota bacterium | reverse complement strand
TCTGACGTCGCCCCACGCGAGTCACCGAGTATGCGCTGCAGGCCGGTCTCCGGGCTCGCGAGTGGAGGGTTTCTCCTTACGACCGCACCTTCCCGTGCTGAACGCACAGTGGTGTTCGCGGTCGACAGCTCGCTTACCGTTGCGTGGGCAGCGCCGGCATTGCATTCGCAAGGCGAATGCGCACCGGCTTCCCGTTTCACCCCAGGGAATCAGATTCCGAGGGACACCTGTGACGCGGAAAAGTCTACGCGGAGGATTCTGACGGCGCAAGCGCGGGACGCAACGCAGCATTCGCCGCGGGCTGGCCTTCGTACCTGCATTGCCGCAGGGGTGCGTGCGATGTGACGTGCGCCTTCGGAGGCGACTTGCGCTGCGGTGCGATCGCCGGCCCATGATGCATGCTCTGTTCGTGTTGCCGGGTGGAGGCGCGCGCACTACGATGGCCGGCGGGTGGTCTCGACGCATGGAAGCGATCTTCGTTCGCTTTCTATGTGATCCAGAGTATTGGCCTCGGCGGGCGTCCGTAGCTGTCGCGGTGCAGACGCTGTGTCGAACTCGACCGTGAAACAGGATCCCGTGTTGAAAATCGTTCCATTGATGGCGTCGGCGCTTCTGGCCGTCTGTCCCGGCGTCGCATCGGCGCAGAGCGGCGTTCGCCAGGCAGTCGACGCAGTGATACGGCCGCTGATGCGCAAGGAGGGTATCCCCGGTATGGCCGTTGGCGTCGTCGTCGATGGTCGTGCGCGGGTATTTGACTTCGGCGTGGCCTCGTTGCGAACGCGTGTCGCGGTGAGGCCGGACACGCTGTTCGAGATCGGATCGGCGAGCAAGACCTTCACCGCAACTCTCGCCGCGTACGCCGTCGTGACGGGCCATATGTCCCTCTCGGATCATGTCAGTCGTTACTTCCGGTCGCTGCGCGGTACGCCGTTCGGCGACGGGGTCAGTATGCTCAATCTGGCGACGCACACGCCGGGCGGGTTACCACTGCAAGTGCCGGCTGACGTCCACACGCGCGCTGAACTGATGCGCTATCTGCACGCGTGGCGGCCGCGATATGCACCCGGGACCTATCGGACGTATTCGAACATCGGAATCGGGCTATTGGGTCTGGCGGCAGCGGGAAGCCTGCGGCAGCGCTTCGCGACCGGGATGCAGAGGGATCTGCTGGCCGCGCTCGGCCTCAGCCATACGTTCGTGGTGGTGCCGGCCGCGATGAGGGCGGACTATGCGCAGGGATACACCGGCCGCGGACGGTCGGTGCGGATGACGCCCGGGTGCCTCTGGCAGGAAGCGTATGGCATCAGAACCACGGCCGTGGACATGGTGCGATTCCTCGAAATCAACATGGGCATGATCCGCGTCAATCCCGTCATTCAGCGCGCAGTGTTCGCCACGCACACTGCGTATTTCACCGCCGGTGTGCTCACGCAGGATCTGATCTGGGAGCAATATCGGTTTCCTGTCACACTGGCGCGGCTCCTGGCGGGAAATGCACCGGCCATGCTGTTCGACGCGATGCCGGCCAGGGCGCTCCATCCGCCACTTGCGCCAGAGGCGAACGCATGGCTCGACAAGACCGGTTCGACGCGGGGATTTTCGACCTACGTGGCGTTCATTCCGGCGCGTAAAGTCGCAGTCGTTCTGATGGCCAACAGGAGTTACCCGCTCAATGACAGAGTCGCGGCGGGTTACGCGATCGTGACGGCGCTGCTGCGAGGCGCCACTGCGGATGCCAGCGGTCGACGTTGAATCTCTGCCGTCGAGATCCGATCTCGGGTGCGGTGCGCGTCCTTGGGCGGGCGAGGGACGTCAGGGTACCTTCGGTGCAGGCAGGCCCAGCTTGTGATACAGCATCGCGCGGAAGCGGCGAATGCGCGCGGCATTGCGCCCGACATCACTCTCGCCGATGCGCGATTCGGATCGGATGTCCAGGCGTGTTCCGTCCGGCTGTGCCTCGATCCGGATGACCACATCGTCCGTGAAGCCGAACCACAGCGTCGTGCTGCTCGCCTCGATGATTCCCATGCGCGGATGCGCCGAGTCGAGCGTCCAGCCCATGTGCTTCACGGTGCTCAGTGCGGCTGCGAAGACCGTGGCGGGCGGCTGCTGGAAGATCATCGGCCGGATGTCCGGATACGCCCGGTGCTGCAGCGCCGCCACCTCGGGCCCGCCGTAGACGGTCGAATTCGCAGCGTGGGCCGCCGTGCGCAGTGCGATCACGTCGGGAAGGAATTGAGGCGGATTGCGCGTGTCCGTCGTGATGTCGTGAATGGCCGGAACCGCTTCGGCCTTCTTCAGCCATAGATAGGGAATGCCCCAGGCGACTGCCCCCAGGACGATGGTCAGAAGGGTCAAGGCGACGGGTCGAACCGGGGCCTTCGTGACCGCACACACGAGAAGGGCCAGCACGCCGAGCGCGACGGCCGCCATGCCGCCGTACGCACCGTAGCGAATGAGCCGAAAGGCGGTTCCGAGCCCTACGGCGCCCAGCCGATACAGCGGCCCCGGCAGGACCATGGCGAGCAGGGCGAGCACCGCAAGAGCGAGCACCAGCGGGATCATCTTGCGCAGACCGCGTCCCAGGGGCGTCACGGGACGACCGGCCGCCGCACTTTGAGTGTCACTCGAGGGATTGCTGCTCATGCCTACTCCTGCCCGCAATGTTTTGATGTCGTTGTTCGGGTGTTCACGGGGTTTCGCTGCAGCCGCCCGCCGCGGGCCGGTCTCCGGTCCCCGGCCACACATGCCGACCCAGAGTCGGTCCGGCGGCCATGCTGCACTTGCCCGGCGCGCCCCAAAACCCCCATCCGAGCAACCGGGCTCCAGGCGCGACGATCCGATCATGGCCCGACCGGACGCTCGCTGCAACCGTCCCGTGCGCACGGGTCTCAGCCGTGCTGCCGGCGCGAGTCGCCTTGACGCACTCCCCGCGACCGAGCACGTGCCTGAGCGCCCGAGGACAGCGCGAGCGTCTCACCCGTTGCCGCCCCGGTACGGATGGTCCTCGGTCCCGGTCGGCTACGGGTCGCCACCGCCGGGTGGGCAGGGAATCCGCCGGTTGTGACGACCTCACGTACCGTCGTGCCCGGCGAACGGTCCATCGCAATTCCTCTCGGCAGGGAACACCGGTCATCCGCACCGGTCGCATAGTGCTCGACTTTCTCGCCGCCGGAGGACTCCGGCGGAAGAACACCTGTGGGGAAGGAGATCATCGTGAAACTGAAGTCGATCTGTTCGGCCATCACCGTCGTCGCCCTTGGATCGGTCGGTACGGCGAGTGCCGCAGGCCTCATTCCGGAGCCCAGCGCCAACGCCGTACCGTACGCGACCAAGGCCAATCCTGAGACCCTGGTGTTGGATGCGCGCATGGCCGGGCGCGGCATCGCCATTTCAACGATGCACATTCCGGTGCGGCCGGGCCCATTCACCTTCGTCTATCCAAAGTGGATCCCCGGCTACCACTCGCCGGCCGGCGTGCTGGCGGATATCTCGCAACTTACGGTGAGTGCCAACGGGCAGGCGTTACCGTGGCGACGTGACAAGGTTGACATGTACGCCTTCCACGTGAGGGTTCCGGCCGGCGTGCACTCGATCAAAGTGCAGTTCACGATGTTGCTGAATGGCGGGACGAGCCGGCGTGCGACGCCTGATCTGGCCACCATTTGCTGGACGCGGGCATTCTTTTATCAGGACAACATCAATTACCACCATTACTACCTGCGGGCGAGCATCATCCTGCCGAAGGGCTGGGGCTACGGGACGGCGCTCACCACGGTGAGCCGGGTGGGGCAGCGCGTGAACTTCGCCGAGGAACCGCTGACGTACGTCGGTGACTCTCCTCTGTTCATGGGCCGCTATTACCGCAAGGTACAGCTGTGGCATCAGGGCGATGCCCACATGTCGTTGGACATGTTCGCTGATAGGCCGCAGGAACTCGACGTCCCGGCCAAGCTGCTGGCCGCCTACAAGCGTCTGCCGGAGGAGGCGTTCGCGCTGTACGGCTCGCGTCACTGGTACAACTATCACGCGCTGCTGGCGATGTCGAACCACATCAGTTTCGACGGCATCGAGCACCATCAGTCGAGCGACGATCGCGCTTCGGCGGATTTCATGACGAACCCCGACCAGCAGCTGCTCGGCGGCGACCTGATCCCGCACGAGTTCTCGCACTCCTGGAACGGCAAGTACCGTCGGCCGTGGGATCTTAAGACGGATAACTACCAGATCCCGCAGCGCACGGATCTGCTCTGGGTCTACGAGGGTATGAATCAGTACCTCGGCGATCTGCTCTCGTTCCGCAGCGGCATCCGCAAGCCGAGTGAATACCCGCAGTACCTCGCCATGATCTACAACCAGATGGCGACCGAGCCGGGCCGCGACACCGAGCCATTGATCGATCTGACCACCGGCGCGCCGTACTTCTACATGACGGCCAATGGTCAATACCCGTCGCTGCGGCGCTCGGCGGGAGATTTCTACACCGAGGGCGAGCTGCTGTGGCTCGATGTCGACACCATCATCCGCGCACGGACTGACGGGAAGAAGTCGCTCGATGACTTCTGGCACCTGTACTCGCAGCCCAAGTTCACCGGTCCGATCACCAAACCATATACGCGTGCCGACATCGAGCATCTGCTCAATGAAGTGTGCCCGTACGACTGGCACGCGTTCTTCCAGCGGCATGTGTACGAGGTCGCGAAGCTGCCGCCGACCGGGGAGCTCAAGCGCTCGGGCTGGCGCCTGGTCTACACCGCCAAGCCTAACCCGTTCATCACGGCGGCACAGGAGACGTACCACACGGATTACCAGTGGCTGACTTACGGGTTCAACGTGGGCGGCTCCGGGGTGCTGTCGGATGTGCGCGAGGGCTCACCGGCATGGAATGCCGGCATGTCCCCGGGGATGAAACTCGTCGCGGTCAATGGCCAGAGCTTCTCGGCAGGAGTGCTCAAGTACGCGCTACGGCAGGCGCAGCACGAGCACGCCCCGACGCAATTCACGGTGAGTCAGGACGGCTGGGTGCGGACCATTGCGGTCAGCTACTTCGGCGGGCCGCGCTACCCGCACCTGGTGCGGATCCCGGGCACGGTGAATATGCTGGCCAAGATCATGGCGCCGCACGCGGGGCGCTGAGGGCGTCGCGCAGATGATGGCCCCGGACCTGCAGGTCCGGGGCCAGGGTGCTGGCACGGCGCACGAGCGTGCGGCAATGCTCGCCGATGCGGCTGCACCCGGGCGCTGAGACGGTGGCGAAAAAAAGAATGCGCCCGGCGGGAGGGGGTCCCGCCGGGCGCTAACGAGCGTCCGATGACTACTGGTTCTCGGTTGAAGCGATGAAGGCCGAGATGTTGTCGTGCAGTGTCTTCAGCGACGGGACGTGAACGTAGATCATGTGCCCGGTCGGGTAATAGTGATACTGGATGTTGGCCTGCAGCTTGCGCGGCATGGGCAGGTGCTCCATCTCGTAAATGCCCTCGTAGAAGGG
>JAKADE010000216.1 GCA_021820785.1 Pseudomonadota bacterium | reverse complement strand
CGGACAGGCGCGCGGCCCGGTACGCTCCCCCGGGTCGAAGCGGCAATGGCGGCAATACGCCCCGGCGCTCATGCGTTTGATGTACTGGCCGCTCGCGATGTACGGCTTGCTCGCCATCAGCCCGCCATCGGCAAATTGGCTCATGCCGAGCACATTGGGCATCTCCACCCATTCGACCGCATCGACATAGACGGCGAGAAACCAGTGATGAATTTCGCGCGGACGCACCCCGAGCAGCAGTGCGTACAGGCCGATCACCATCAGCCGCTGGATGTGATGCGCGTAGCCGGCGTGCAGCGTCTGGCGCAGTGCATCGGCGAGGCAGGGCATGGGCGCCTCGCCGGTCCAGTAAAACCCGGGAAGATCCGCCTCAGCCGCGAACGCGTTGCGCTCGGCGTACTGCGGCATCTGCGTCCAGTAGATGCCGCGCACATACTCGCGCCACCCGAGGATCTGACGGATGAAGCCTTCCGCGCTCGGCAGGGGGGCCGCGCCGTCGCGCCACGCGGTCTCGGCCGCCTGGATCGCGGTGCGCGGGTCGAGCAACTTCAGGTTCAGCGCCGCAGAGAGTTTCGCGTGCCACAACCCGGACTCGCCGGGCCAGAGGGCGTCCTGCCAGCGCCCGAACTGGCCGAGGCGGTCCCGGATGAACGCCTCGAGGGCCTGGTGTGCCTGCGCGGGCGTCACCGGCCAGGAGAATCCCTCCAGCGTCCCAGGATGGGCACCGAAGCGCCGGCGAACCAGTTCCATCACCTCACGGGTCAGGGCGTCCGGCGTGAACGTCGGGGCTGCGGGCACCGCTGGGGGCCCACTGGCGGGAAACGACTCGCGGTTGTCGGCATCGAAGTTCCATTGTCCTCCGACTGGCGCACCGTCCTGCATCAGCACGTCGTGGCGCCGGCGCAGTTCGCGGTAGAAGTATTCCATGCGCAGTTGGCGGCGGCCGCGGGCGTGGTGGGCGAACTCGCGCACGCTGACGTAGAAGTGGCGGTCGGTACACAGCTCGAGCGGTACTGCGGCCGCCTGCGCGGCGGCACGCAGCGCCTCGAGGACCCGCCAGTCTCCGGGGGCGGTGAGTCGCAGGGACGACGGTCGCACCCGACGCAGTGTCCGGCTGAGCTCCCCGGCCAGCGTGCCGGTGTTTCCGGCGGCATCGAGCGCGCTGTAGTGCACGGTCCAGCCGGCCTCGCGCCGGGCGGCGGCAAAGTGACGCATGGCGCTCAGGAACAGCGCGATGCGCTGCTGGGCCGACCACACGTGCGTCGACTCCTCCTGCACTTCGGCCATCCAGATGGCGTCGTGCTCCTTATCGCAGCCGTCGAATGCGGCCGCGGCGGCGTCGAGCTGGTCGCCGAGCACCAGCACGAGGTGGCGCAGTGGCCTGGCCTGCGAGAACGTGTCCGTCACTTATGCGACTCGACACCTGCGCTGCGTCGTCGTCTGCAGCCCTCAGAACAGTACCGGACCGCGTCCCAGTTCTTCGCCCAGGCTCGTCGCCACGTCATCGGACGGCCGCACACGGAGCAGGGTTTGCTCGGCAGAGCGGCCTTGTTGCCTCGATGTCCGCTGGAGGACGCGTGGCTCACGGGGTCTCCTCTCCACACGAAGCGCGAAGCGCTGAAGCGTCGGCCCAGCATACGCCGCTGCCACGCGCTCGGATAGCAGCGCAGGTGGTAGGCTCGCTCGCGGGTCGCCGGTTCGGCCATGCGTGCATTGACTGCCCTTCATCGCGAAAATTGAACAGGCCGCACACAACGTCTAACGATTGTCGAACGCCATGCTGTGCGTCCTAACGCGACGCCATCATTGACGTCGTGTCGGAGCGCTGCGCCAATGAGTTGAACTGAGGGAGTCGCTGGCGCCCATGCCCGCTTCATTGCGGCTCGACGACGTACAGCGTCGCGGCGGCCGTATACTGTGCGGTGGCATGGCGGGGTGCGTGATCCGCCATGCGCAGGTCGCACTTGAACCAGACCAGAGCCAGACGGTACATGCGCCGATGATGCCGCAGCGCTCGGCGTTTGGATACGCCGAGCGCTGCGGATGGGTCTTCTCGAGGTCAGGTCAAGGTCTGCAGCGCCGCCGGCGTAAAGCCGTGTAGGGTTGCGAGTTCGCCGTGGTGGATTTTCGCAGCCCACTGCGGGTCGGCGAGCAGGGCCCGGCCGACGGCGACCAGGTCGAATTCCTCACGCTCCAGCCGGCGCAGCAACTCATCGAGTCCCGTAGGGGTGGAACTCTCGCCGGAAAACGCGGCGAGAAATTCCCCGGAGAGTCCGACTGAGCCAACGGTGATGGTGCGTGCGCCCGTGAGCTTCTTCGCCCAGCCTGCGAAATTCAGTCCAGTGGGGCCGTCGATCTGCGGAAACTCCGGCTCCCAGAAGCGCCGCTGCGAGCAATGCAGCACATCCACCCCCGCCTCAACGAGCGGCACGAGCCAGTCGGTCATTTCCTCGGGCGTTGCGGCCAGGCGTGCGGAGAAATCCTGCTGCTTCCACTGGCTGAGCCGCAGGATCAGCGGCATGTCCTCGCCGATTGCGCGCCGTACGCTGCGGATCACCTCTGCGGCGAAATGCGAACGCTCGCGCAATGAAGCCCCGCCGAACCTGTCCGCGCGGCGGTTGGTGGCGTCCCAGAAGAACTGGTCGATCAGGTAGCCGTGCGCACCATGGATCTCTACCGTATCGAAGCCGAGCGCGCGGGCGCTCGCGGCCGCGCGCCCGAACGCCTGGATGGTATCGGCGATGTCCTCTTCGCTCATGGCGCGGCCACGCGGGGTGTGCGCATCTAGCAGCCCCGAGGGGCTCTCGACCGGCGCCTCCGGTTCCCAGGCGCTCGCGCTGCTCGCGACCGAGCCGACGTGCCAGAGCTGCGGTCCCATGCGCCCCCCGGCCGCATGCACTTGTTCGATCACGCGCTTCCAGCCGGAGAGCGCGCCGGTGCCGTGAAAGAACGGAATGTTCGGCTCGTTGCGCGACGCCGGCCGCTGCACCACCGTGCCCTCGGAGAGGATCAGTCCCACCTCGCCCTCGGCACGGCGCCGATAGTAGGCGGCGACGTTCTCGCCCGGTACGCCCTGCGGCGAGAACATGCGCGTCATCGGCGCCATCACGATGCGATTCTTCAGGTGCAGGGACTTGATGCTCAGCGGTTCGAACAGCGCGGATGCTGCCATCGCAGACCTCCTCGGGGGTTGGGCCGTGCATGGTAAAAAACCGCGTCAGCCGGTCAAGCACGCACGTGAGCGTGCCTAGGTCACATGGGGGGAACTCATCTGCTGCGACCGCTCGTGTCCCCCGGTCTTGGCGGCGAGCTTTGGAGCGGACTCGGCACCGAGCGGCGCGTGACTCGCCGCTCGATCGAGTCCGTTACAGGTCGCGCGACACAGTCAGCGGCGCGCGGTGCGCTCCGCGCTCGAGCCGCCTCCTGTTCGCGCCGCAGGGGTTCGTGGCACGGATGCGTGCAGCGTGCGCGCCGCGCGGATCGGCTTCGGTGCCGGCTGCGCCAGTCCGTTGTGACGCTTGATCTGGCCGCGCCGCCGGCGCTCGTAGTTCTCCAACTGGCGGCGTGCGGCGTTGAAGGCGTCACGCACCGCCACGTAGGGATCTTCGTGCGCCGGATCGGCGGCGTGCGCGTGCCCGACGAGGATGTGCTCGTCGGGCACCGAAACATCAATCCGCACGGCATGCAGCGCTCCTTGCTGTTTGTGCCGGGCCGGACGTTCCACCCACACGCGGCAGCGCAGGATGCTCGGGCTGAACCGCTCGAGCCGCCCGGCAAGCTCGCGGATGCGGGAATGCAGCGCCGCGGAGGGCGCCATCTGCTGGAAACTCACCACCACCGGAAAAGTCATCGTCGCTCCCTTCAATGTCCAGACGCCGAACCCGGAACCGCTCACGCAGCGAGCGAGCGCCTCGGTGCGGTGCAGATCGCCGCCAAGGTGTGGCCGACATCGGTTTCGTTGATCTCTTTGCGCGGTTGGGTCCGCTCGCGTGCCGCCTCGCGCGCCAGGTCGGCCAGCGAGAGCATGCCGAGCAGCCCCCCTTCGTGATTGATCACCGGTAAACGGCGCACGCGCGAGTCGCGCATCACGCGCTCGGCCTGTGCCAGAGAATCGGACGGATGCAGGCTGTGCACGGACTTCGACATCGCGCCGCCGACGCTCAGTTCGGCGAGCGATTTGCCGCCAAACAGCGCATGCATGCAGATGTCGCGATCGGTGATGATGCCGACGAGCTGCTGGCCGTCACCGCGGCCACAGACCGGCAGCGCACCGCAGTCGTGGCGCCACATCAGTTCGGCCGCATGCGCAAGCGTATCTTCCGCCCGGCAGCATTGGACGTCACGGGACATGATGTTCTCGACGAGCATGTGTGGAACTCCTCTGTGCGATACGCCGCGCTTCATTGAGGTCTCTAAGGCTTCTCGCTCGGCTCCGGGTGGCGGCGTAGCAGAACCGGGATGTGCGTGTGCCGTATGATGTATTCGGCGTCGCTGCCCAGCACCAAGCGACGTACGCCGCGCCTTCCATGCGTGCCGCAGACGATCAGGTCCGCGGGCCAGCTCTCGGCATGACGCAGAATAGCCGCGCCCACCGGCGTGCCCATTTGCTCGATCAGCGCCGTGGTCGCCTCGACACCGGCGGCGCGGGCGCGCGCGTCCGCTTCATTGAGCAGCGCATCGCCGCTGCGGCGCATCTCGTCCTGGATGTCGCCGATGTTGACGCCGGCGGTGTCCGGAGTGATGAGCAACCACTCGTTGAGCACGTGCAGGATGCGCAGGTGCGCATGCTGGTCCTGTGCGAGTTTGATGGCCTCGTCGAGCCCGAGGTTTGAGGCCGGGCTGCCGTCGATCGGAACCATAATTTTCTTGTACATCCGCAGGCTCTCCGCGTCACAGTGTTGCGCCGGAGCGGCTGTCAGGTCCGGCTTGCATCCACGGCGCAAGCATGGGCCGCAGCGCTCTGCGCTCACAATACGTAGTTGCCTCGCCACGACGCCCCTGTCAATCGATCGGTACGTATTGTCCCGCGGGTGCAAGAGACTACAGTGAGTATCTGCGGCCGAACACGGCCGGATGAGGCGATCATGCTCGATGAGTTTGTGACTTTGCCGCGCGTGGCGTACTTCTCGATGGAGATCGCGCTGCGCAACGAGATCCCGACATACGCTGGCGGTCTCGGAGTGCTCGCCGGCGATACGCTGCGCTCGGCCGCCGACCTGTCGCTGCCGCTCGTCGGGGTGACTCTGGTGAGCCGGGCCGGATATTTCCGCCAGGAGATCGGCGCGGACGGGGCACAGATCGAGCGTCCGACGGGCTGGGACCCGTCCCGCTGGGCCATTCCACTCGATGCCAAGGTGGCGGTGCGCATCGAGGACCGCCCGGTGTGGGTGCATGCCTGGCTCTACGTCATCGAGGGCCGTATCGGCGGCAATGCCCCGGTGCTGCTGCTCGATACGGATCTCGCCGAGAACACTGCAGAGGACCGCCAGATCACCCACCATCTGTA
>JAKADE010000215.1 GCA_021820785.1 Pseudomonadota bacterium | reverse complement strand
GATCCGCACCAGCACCACGCCGCGGCACGTGCCGGCCAAGATCATCGCCGTCCCCGACATCCCCAGAACCCGCTCCGGCAAGCTGACCGAGCTCGCCGTGCGCGAAGTCATCCACGGCAGACCCGTGCTCAACGTCGAGGCGCTCGCGAACCCCGAGGCGCTCGAGCACTTCCGCAATCTGCCCGAACTCGGCGGCTGAGGACGCAGCACGCATGGATCAGTCGGCTGCGCCGACGCTGCGCGAGCTCTACACGCAGCAACTGGGCACGCGCGGATACCGGAGCGACCCGGCGCAGCTCGCCGTGCTCGCACGCCTGGAGAATCTGCGCACGCGCCTGATCAACGCGCACGCGGCACAGGGGTCCGCCGCGCGTCGCATGTTCCAGCGTCTGACGCACCGCGGTGGTGCCGCACCCCGCGGCATCTACCTGTGGGGGCCAGTCGGCCGCGGCAAGACCTGGCTGATGGATCTGTTCTTTCAGAGCCTTACGTTTCCTGAGCGGCGCCGCCGGCACTTCCACCGCTTCATGCACGAGGTGCATACGGAACTGAAGCGTCTCGGCGAACACGCCTCGCCGCTCGAGGTGCTCGCCGAGCGAATCGCGGCCGACACGCGCGTGCTGTGCTTCGATGAGCTGTTCGTGAGCGACATCGCCGACGCCATGATCCTCGGCGGACTGTTCGACGGGCTGTTCAGACGGGGCGTGACGCTGGTGGCAACCTCCAACAGCCCGCCGGCGCAGCTGTATCGTGACGGACTTCAACGCCAGCGGTTCCTGCCGGCGATCGCACTGCTCGAGCGGCACACCGAAGTCGTCCCGGTCGACGGCGGCAGCGATTACCGGCTGCGCCGGCTCACACAGGCGGGCACCTACCTGCCGAGCGATGCGCCCGGCACCGCGGCCCGACTCGGGGCACTGTTCGATGAGCTCGCACAATACGCCGACTGGAGCGAGGCGCCGCTCGAGATCAACGAACGTCCCATTCCGGTCGTGCGCCACAGCGACGGTGCGGTGTGGTTCGACTTCGAGGCCCTGTGCGCCGGGCCGCGCAGTCCGGACGATTACATCGAGATCGCGCGGCTGTACCCGGCCGTACTGCTCGAGCAGGTCCCGCAGCTCGACGAGAGCCGCCACGATGAAACGCGACGCTTCATCGGACTCGTCGATGAACTCTACGACCATAACGTCAAGCTCGTGGTCTCGGCTGCCGCCGCCCCGGACGCCCTGTACCAGGGCGAACGGTTGCGCTTTGAGTTCCAGCGCACGGCCAGCCGGCTCATCGAGATGCAGAGCGCCGAATACCTGGCGCGCGAGCACCTGCCATGACGCATCGCTGCGGCAGCTACCTATAGCCCGCGGCGCGGGGCGTGACAGACTCCAACACGCCAGCTGCGCACCGTCACGGGCGACGGGTGCGAGGAGACACCGCGTGTTCAATCTGCGCAATCGCCGCCTCGGCATCGTCGGCCTCGGCTACGTCGGCCTGCCGCTCGCCGTGGAATTCGGCAAGCGCTTTCCGACCGTAGGGTTCGACGTCAAGGCCCGCCGCGTCGCGGAACTGCGCGCCGGCAGGGACGACACCCTGGAAGTGAGCGATCGGGAACTGGCGCTGGCGAAACACCTGACCTTTACGACGCAGCTGAACGATCTGCGCCGCTGTCGCGTCTACATTGTGGCGGTACCGACGCCAATCGACATGTACAAGCGGCCCGACCTCGGCGCACTCAGTGCCGCGACGGCCAGCGTCGGCTCGGTCCTCAAGCGCGGCGACGTGGTCATCTACGAATCCACCGTCTACCCCGGTTGCACCGAGGAGGTCTGCGTGCCGCTGCTCGAGCGGACCTCCGGCCTGACCTTCAACCGCGATTTCTTCGTCGGTTACAGCCCCGAGCGCATCAACCCCGGCGACAAGGAGCATCGCCTCGCCACGGTGCGCAAGATCACCTCCGGATCGACGCCGGCGTGCGCCGCGTTCGTCGACTCGCTGTATCAGTCGATCGTGGCCGCCGGCACGCACCGGGCCTCGAGCATCAAGGTGGCCGAGGCCGCCAAGGTGATCGAGAACACCCAGCGCGACGTGAACATCGCGCTGATCAACGAACTGGCACTGATCTTCTCACGGCTCGGGATCGACACCGAAGAGGTTCTGCAGGCGGCCGGATCGAAGTGGAATTTCCTGCCGTTCCGGCCGGGTTTGGTCGGCGGGCACTGCATCGGCGTCGACCCCTACTACCTCACCCACAAGGCGCAGGAGCTCGGCTACCACCCGGAAATGATCCTCGCCGGACGACGCCTGAACGACAACATGCCGATCTACATCGCGGCTGAAATCGTCAAGCTGATGAACCGCAAGCGGATCCCCGCCAACGGTGCGCGCATCCTGATCCTCGGGGTGACGTTCAAGGAAAACTGTCCGGATATCCGCAACTCCAAAGCCGTCGACGTGGCGCACGAGCTCACCAAATACGGCGCCGAGGTGGAGATCTACGACCCTTGGGCCAATCGGCACGAGTGCTGGAGCGAGTATCGACTGCGCCTGCTGCACGATCTGCCCCGCCGCCGCTACGATGCCGCGGTTGTCGCGGTCGCGCATGACCAATTCCGCTCGCTCGGCGCGGATGCGGTCCATCGACTGTGCCGCAAGACCCATGTCGTGTACGACATCAAGCACATCTTTCCGGCCACCCGCGTCGATGCGAGCCTGTAGGTCGCTGCGGCTCAGCGCGTCAGCCAGCCTCGCGAGCGCACCGTAACCAGCGCGTACGGGAAGATCCAGAAGAGCGCAAACGAGTAGAAGTAGGCGTACAGCACGCCGTAGATGAAATCGAGCGAACGCTCGGAGCGCAGATAGTAAAGCATGTTGAACAGAGAGAGCGCGCCCATCACGATGAACATCGAGCCAGCGATCGCCGGATCGCGCTCGAGCACCACCGGCATCACGATCAGCCCGGATAGCGAGATCGGGTAACTCGCGTTGGTGATGAACCGATCGAACGCGGCCAGGATGCGCGTTGGCCATGGCCGCTTCCACACGATGCGTGCGAAGCGCAGCTCCTCGCGCACATAAGATCGGTCCCAGCGCAGGAACATCTTGCAGAGCTTCTCGAAGGCGTGCGGCACGACCGTATGCACCACGGCGGTGCGCTGGTAGAGCGCATCGTATCCGCTGTCGAGCAGATAGTTGGTCATGGCGCGGTCCTCGCCGAAGGTGCAGTTCGTACCGAGGAATCGCTGCGCACGCCAGCGCGAGAGCACGCTGCGCACCGCATCGGCTCTGAGCGCGGTGAGCGCGCCGGGACAGCAGTAGACGTTGCGAAAGACCGATTCGGCCGCCCGCTGGATGTCGAACGAGAGAATGAACCGCACGTGCAGCATGCGGGGAATGAGCCCGCGCGAACGGTTGTACACCATGACCTTGCCGGCCACCGCCCCGACGCGGGCATCACGAAAGGGCCCGGCGAGCGCGAGCAGAGCGCCGCGCTCGATGACACTGTCGGAGTCGATCGTCACCAGAATCTCCCCGCGCGCGCGCGCGAACCCGAGCGCGAGCGCCTCGCGCTTTCCCTGGTTGCGCTCCTGACGCAGCGCGGTGACCAGCCCCGGATGGTGCTCGGCGGCGCGGCTCACGTACGTCCAGGTATCATCGGTGCTGCCGTCATCGATGACCAGGATCTCGAGTCGCTCGCGCGGGTAGTCGGCACGCACGACGGATTCGATCGACTGCAGCACCATCGCGCCTTCGTTGTAGGCCGGGATGATCACGGTCAGCCGCGGCGCACTCTCGAGGGTGGCCGCCGGAGCGGGCCTGTAGGCCACCCACAGCACGGTGCGCACCACCACCAGCGCAAAGCCGAGCACCACCCAGGCAATCGACAGGTACGCGACCGGCTGGATGCGCTGGCGCGCGGCCACGGCCGCCAGCACGCGCGGAGTGATGTCTCCGAACTGGTACAGCGCAATCGCGAGCAAACCGGCGCAGATCAGCCCGTACACGCTGTACGCCCAGACTTTGCTCGGTTCCTGGCCTGCGGCGGCAAGGCGTGTGTGCAGAGCGGCGGCCGCGTCCAGGTTTGTCATAGGCGATGTTCCGCATGCGAAGGGTGGACCGTCGGGCCGCGGGCCGGCATCAGGACGGCCGGACACCCGCGGGCTCCGCCATAGGATGTTCGCTGGCCGGCAAAAATCCATTACCAACTCTACGTATGCAGCGGCCGCCGCCTCGCGTTAACCCGGCTGCGCTCGCGCCTCCGCTCGCGCCCGCTCGAGCTGCTCGGTCAGACGTCGCTCCGACACCGGCACGGCGGTCCTCAGCTCCTGCGCGAACAATGACACGCGCAGCTCCTCGATCATCCAGCGCAGCTGCTCTAATTGTGGACGCTGTGCGTCCTCGGGCTGCTGCTCGCGCAAGGCCCGCCAGGCGGCCACAAAGGGAGCGATGCGCGCGCTGAGCAGCGCATCGCGGCGCGCATCGGCGGGCAGCCGCCCGGCGCGCCGCCCGGCGGCCTTCAGGTAGCGCGGCAGGTGCCCGAACCACGGGTCGGGCGTGGCCGTGATGAACTGCGGCGGCAACAGCTGCGCGAGCTGCGCCTCGATATCGGCTGCAGCCGCGCGCGCGCTGGTGCGCAATCCGCTGAGCAGCCCGCGCAACTGACGCGCCTCGATACTTACCGTACGCAGCGTGCCGATGACCCGCTCGCCGACCGGCTCGAGCTGTGCGCGTCCGCGCTGCAGCGCCTGCTCGAAGGTCTCGCGCGTGCGCGGCAGGGGGGCCTCCGGCGGTGCGAAGCAGTCCGCGAAAATGCGCTGCACGGCCAGCTCGGCGAGCGGACGGTTCAACCCGAGCGCGGCGCTCGAGAGCAGCAGTTCGCGCTCCGCGGCGAGTCGTTGGCTCCAGAAGCGCGCCTGCTGTCCCAGAGCGAGCAGTGCCAATCGAGTCACTGCGCCACGCAGCAGCGCGTGCGCACTCGGCGCATCGCGCGCTTCGGCCAGGGCGACCGCCTGACCCAGATCGCGCACGGTCGGGTAGACCCGCAGCGTGAGTCCGTTGCGCTCCACGGTGCGGGTGTGCGGTACCTCGCCGAAATCCCACTGCCGGTGCGTGCTCGGCGCCGGCGTGCTCGCCGAGGCCGACTGCGGCGCGCGGGCGCGCAGCATCCGCTTCAGGGCCGCAAGATCCCGGCCTTCGGCGAGCACCGTATCGTGCGCATCCACCACGCGGATGTTCAGGCGCAGGTGCGGTGGCAGCGGCAACTGCGCCAGATCGGCTGCGCTTGGCGCAACATCCGTGCGCCGCGCGATCCAGGCGGCGAGCGCCGTGTGGAAGCCCGGGAGCGCATCGATGTCGTCGGTCTGCAGCGGCGCCAGCTCCTCGAGCGCCGCTCGGGCGTGCTCGGGCACCGGCACCAGCTGCTTGCGCTGGCTCTTGGGCAGCTCGCGCATCACGGTGATGAGTTTCTCCAGCCGCCAACCCGGCACGAGCCAGGCGAGCCGGTCGGCGTCCAGGCTCTCCAGCAGCACGTCCGGTACGAGCAGCGTCAGCCCGTCATCAGCCTCGCCCGGCTCG
>JAKADE010000214.1 GCA_021820785.1 Pseudomonadota bacterium | reverse complement strand
CCGTGCAGTGTCTGGCGCAGTGCATCGGCGAGGCAGGGCATGGGCGCCTCTGCGGTCCAGTAAAACCCCGGAAGATCCGCCTCGGCCGCGAACGCGTTGCGCTGCGCGTACTGAGGCATCTGTGTCCAGTAGATGCCGCGCACGTATTCACGCCAGCCGAGGATCTGACGGATAAACCCTTCCGCGCTCGACAGAGGGACCGCGCCGTCGCGCCAGGCGGTCTCGGCCGCCTGGACCGCCGCGCGCGGATCGAGCAGTTTCAGGTTCAGTGCCGCAGAGAGTTTTGCGTGCCACAACCCGGACTCGCCGGGCCAGAGGGCGTCCTGCCAGCGCCCGAACTGGCCGAGGCGGTCCCGGATGAACACCTCGAGGGACTGGCACGCCTGCTTGGGCGTCACCGGCCAGGAGAATCCCTCCAGTGTCCCGGGATGGGTACCGAAGCGTCGGCGGACCAGCGCGATCACCTCACGAGTCAGGACGTCCGGCGCGAATGTCGGGGCTGCGGGCACCGCGGTGGGGCCGCCGGGGGGGAACGACTCGCGGTTCTCGGCATCGAAATTCCATTTTCCGCCCACCGGCTCACCGTCCTGCATCAGCACGTCGTGGCGGCGGCGCTGTTCGCGGTAGAAATATTCCATGCGCAGTTGGCGGCGGCCGCGGGCGTGGTGGGCGAACTCGCGCACGCTGACGTAGAAGTGGCGGTCCGGGCACAACTCGAGCGGCACGCCTGCGGTCTCGGCCGCCGCGCGCACGGCCTGGAGGACGCGCCAGTCCCCGGGAGCGGTGAGACGCACTCGCGCCGGGTGCAGCCGCGGCAGTGCGCGGACCAGTTCCCCGGCAAGCGAGCCGGTGTTCTCCGGCGCATCGAGTGCAGTGTAGTGGACCGTCCAGCCGGCCTCGCGTCGTGCAGCGGCAAAGTGACGCATGGCGCTCAGGAACAGCGCGATGCGCTGCTGGGCCGACCACACGTGAGTCGACTCCTCCTGCACTTCGGCCATCCATATGGCATCGTGCTCCGGATCACAGCCGTCGAATGCGGCCGCGCTGGCGTCGAGCTGGTCGCCGAGCACGAGCACGAGAGTGCGCAGTGGCCTGCGCCGCGAGGATTCGCCGCTCACCCGCGTGACCTGGCGGGTGCGCCGCGCCGTTGCCGGCAGCCCTCGGAACAGTACCGGACCGCGTCCCAGTTCTTCGCCCAGGCCCGTCGCCATGTCATCGGGCGGCCACACACGGCGCAGGGCTTGCTCGGCAGGGAGGCCTTGTTGCCGCGATACCCGCCGGAGGGGGCGCGGCTCATGAGGTCTCCTCGTCCGTGAACAGCGTCACCTGGTGCGGCGCGGTCTGCAAGCCGGTCGCAGGCTTGCGCCGCCGGTGGGTGTCGGGCAGGCCGCTGCGGCGCGACCCGTGACGGTGCTGCACGCGCGCCGCTTCCTCGCGCGCCGCTGCGGTGTTGCGTACCGAGTGAATCCGTCCTCTCGCTCGCTCCAGTGCGCTGCGCTCTTCGACGATCGGTGCTGGGTAGGCGCTCGTGCCGTACTCCGGCACCCAGCGATGGATGAATTCTCCGCGGGGATCATGGTCGAGCTGCTGTTTTGCGGGCGAGTAGATCCGCAACGCGTTGATGCCGGTGGTGCCGGACTGCATCTGCATCTGACTCCAGTGGATGCCCGGCTCGAAGTCGAGAAACTGTCGCGCCAGGTGCAGCCCCGGTTCGCGCCAGTGCAGCCACAGATGATAGGCGGCGAAACTGACGAGCATCGCGCGCATGCGGAAGTTCAGCCAGCCTGTGGCATTGAGACAGCGCATGCAGGCGTCGACCATGGGGTAGCCGGTCTGGCCGCTGCGCCAGGCGTCGAAATGGGCCGACTCGAAGTGCTCCTCGCGCAGTCCATCATAGACGCGCGCGACGTTGCGCACTTCGATCTGCGGCTCCGATTCGAGTTTCTGCATGAAATGGCAATGCCAGCGCAGACGGGCGGCAAAACCGCGCAGCGAGTAGGCGAATCGACGCGCGTGTACCGAGCGCTCGGCCAGCAGCTCCCGGATCCGCGTCTCGGTGGCTTGATGAACCTGACGCATCGAGAGCAGGCCGAACGCCAGATACGGACTGAGGCGCGAACAGCTTTCGGGTGCCGTGAGCGGGCTCGAAAGATCCCAGCGGTACCGAGCCGCGCGCTCGGTGAGAAAGTGCTCGAGCGTGCGGTTCGCCGCGGCCTGTCCGCCGGGCGGCAGGGGGCGGGCACGGCCGTGTCCCGCGGCAGCGATTTCGTTCTGCGGCCACGTCCCGGGCGTGAGCCCCGTGGCGCCCGCCCAGTGCGTGGGCACCGCTACGCGCGGCGCATCCATACGCTCGTGCCAGCGGCTCGCCCACCCCTCGCGTGTGCGCAGCCCGCGGATGACGCCCGTCTGGGGCCATTCCTGCCAGCGCACACCGACGCTGCGGCACCATGACGCGACGGCACGGTCGCGCGTGAATGACCACAACGGTCCGGTCTCCTCGTGGCTGAGCAGGTCTGTGAAGACGAATTCACGGCGCAGCGCGGCAAGCACGGCCGGCATCCTGCCCCACCGGATCAGCAGCGGCAGTCCATGCGCGGCCAGGTCCGAACGCAGCGCGCGCACCTGTGCAGCGGCAAATGCCAGATGCTGTGAATCGCACTCCGGACTGTGCACCCATTCCGGTTCGACGACGTACAGTGCCGCCGCGGCCGGATACTCTGCGGCGGCATGGAGGGGGGCGTGATCCCCCATGCGCAGGTCGCGCTTGAACCAGACCAGAGCGAGACGGTGCATGCGCCGATGATGCCGCAGCGCCGGGCGTTTGGATACGCGGAGCGCTGCGGATCGCCGTTCTCGAGGTCAGATCAGGGTCTGCAGTGCCGCCGGCGTGAAGCCCTGCAGGGCCGCGAGTTCGCCGTGGTGGATTTTCGCCGCCCACTGCGGGTCGGCGAGCAGGGCCCGGCCGACGGCCACCAGGTCGAATTCCTCCCGCTCGAGCCGCCGCAGCAGCTCATCGAGGCCGGTCGGGGCGGAACTTTCGCCGGAGAAGGCGGCGAGAAACTCCCCGGAGAGACCGACCGAACCGACGGTGATGGTGCGTGCGCCCGTGAGCTTCTTCGCCCAGCCGGCGAAATTCAGTCCAGCGGGCCCGTCGATCTGTGGAAACTCCGGCTCCCAGAAGCGCCGCTGCGAGCAATGCAGCACATCCACGCCCGCCTCGACGAGCGGAACGAGCCAGTCGGTCATTTCCTCGGGCGTTGCGGCAAGGCGCGCGGAGAAGTCCTGCTGCTTCCACTGGCTGAGCCGCAGGATCAGCGGTATGTCCTCGCCGAGTGCGCGCCGTACGCTGCGGATCACCTCCGCGGCGAAATGCGAACGCTCGCGCAGTGAGGCGCCGCCGAACCTGTCCGTGCGGCGGTTGGTGGCGTCCCAGAAGAACTGGTCGATCAGGTAGCCGTGCGCGCCATGGATCTCTACCGTATCGAAGCCGAGCGCACGGGCGCTGGCGGCTGCACGCCCGAAGGCCTCGATGGTGTCGGCGATGTCTTCCTCGCTCATGGCACGGCCACGCGTCGTGTGCGCATCGAGCAGCCCCGAGGGGCTCTCGACCGGTGTCTCCGGTTCCCAGGCGCTCGCGCCGCTGGCGACCGAGCCGACGTGCCAGAGCTGCGGTCCCATGCGCCCGCCGGCCGCATGCACCTGTTCGATCACCCGCTTCCACCCGGCGAGCGCGGCGGCGCCGTGAAAGAATGGAATGTCCGGCTCGTTGCGCGACGCCGGCCGCTGAACCACCGTGCCCTCGGAGAGGATCAGTCCGACCTCGCCCTCCGCGCGACGTCGATAGTAGGCGGCGACGTTCTCACCAGGCACGCCCTGCGGCGAGAACATACGCGTCATCGGCGCCATCACGATGCGATTCTTCAGGTGCAGCGACTTGATGCGCAGCGGTTCGAACAGCGCGGATGCCGCCATGGCCGAGCTCCTTGGGGATTGGGGCGTGCATGGTAAGAAACCGCACCAGCCGGTCAAGCACGCACGTGAGCGTGCCTAGGTCACACGGGGGGAACTCTCCTGCCGCGACCGCTCGTGCCCCGGTCTTGCCGGCGAGCTTGCGCGCCGGCCCGGCACCGGGCGGCGCGCGACTCGCCGTTTCGCCGGGCCCGTCGCAGGTCGGGCGACACATTCAGCGGCGCGCGGTGCGCTCCGCGTGCGCTGCGCTCGAGCCGCCTCGTGCCCGAGCCGCAGTGGTTCGCGGCACCGATGCGCGCGGCGTGCGCGCCGCGCGGATCGGCTTCGGCGCCGGCTGCGCCAGTCCATTGTGACGCTTGATCTCCCCGCGCCGCCGGCGCTCGTAGTTCTCCAACTGGCGGCGCGCGGCGTTGAAGGCGTCGCGCACCGCCACGTAGGGATCCTCGTGCGCCGGATCGGCAGCGTGCGCATGCCCGACGAGGATGTGCTCGTCGGGCACCGCGACATCGATCCGCACGGCATGCAGCGCTCCTTGCTGCCGGTGCCGGGCCGGCCTTTCCACCCACACGCGGCAGCGCAGGATGTTCGGGCTGAACCGCTCGAGCCGCTCGGCAAGCTCACGGATCCGGGAACGCAGCGCCGCGGAGGGCGCCATCTGCTGGAAACTCACCACCACCGGAAAAGTCATCGTCGCTCCATTCAATGCCCAGATGCCGCACCTCAGGCCGTTCACGCGGCGAGCGGGCGCCTCGGCGCGGTGCAGATCGCCGCCAGAGTGTGGCCGACATCGGTTTCGTTGATCTCCTTGCGCGGCTGGGTCCGCTCGCGCGCCGCCTCGCGGGCCAGGTCGGCCAGCGAGAGCATGCCGAGCAGCGTCCCTGAGTGATCGATCACGGGCAAGCGGCGCACGCGCGAATCGCGCATCATGCGCTCGGCCTGTGCCAGCGAATCGGACGGATGCAGGCTGTGCACCGACTTGGACATTGCGCCGCCGACGCTCAGCTCGGCGAGCGATTTGCCGCCGAACAGCGCGTGCATGCAGATGTCGCGGTCGGTGATGATGCCGACGAGCTGCTGGCCGTCGCCGCGGCCACAGACCGGCAGCGCACCGCAGTCGTGGCGCCACATCAGTTCGGCGGCATGCGCAAGCGTATCTTCCGCCCGGCAGCAATGTACGTCACGGGACATGATGTTCTCGACGAGCATGTGCGGAACTCCTCTGTGCGATACGCCGCGCTTCGTTGAGGTCTCTAAGTCTTTTCGCTCGGCTCCGGGTGGCGGCGCAGCAGAACCGGGATGTGCGTGTGCCGTACGATGTATTCGGCGTCGCTGCCCAGCACCAGGCGACGTACGCCGCGCCTTCCATGCGTGCCGCAGACGATCAGGTCCGCGGGCCAGCCCTCGGCATGACGCAGAATGGCCGCGCCCACCGGCGTGCCCATCTGCTCGATCAGCGCCGTGGTCGCATCGACCCCGGCGGCGCGGGCGCGCGCGTCCGCTTCGTTGAGCAGTGCATCGCCGCTGCGGCGCATTTCGTCCTGGATGTCGCCGATGTTGACGCCGGCGGTGTCCGGAGTGATGAGCAACCACTCGTTGAGCACGTGCAGGATGCGCAGGT
>JAKADE010000213.1 GCA_021820785.1 Pseudomonadota bacterium | reverse complement strand
CGAGCCGCGAGGTGAACGTCTTTCGGATCGAGCTCGCCGTCACCGGAGCCAAATCGATCACGTCGTAGAGTGCGCGCACGCACTGCGCCGAGAGCGGATGCGCGCCCTTGCTCCGCCCCTCGACGACACGTTTCCAGTGATGCCCGAAGCCCTCGTCGTCGGAGGCCATGCCCTGGCGCAGCACTTCGCCGATCGTCTTCGACATCGAGGGCGTCTCGAACAGATAGAGCGCAATACCGAGAAAGAGCGAGCGGGCGCTCGCGGTCCAGAAGGGATCGACGTTCGGCGGATCCGGATAGAGCATCTCGGCGATCCGCTGCAGATCGTTCACGCGCTTCAAAGGATCGGCCGAGACGTAGAAGAACGGGTTCCAGCGCGCGGTGCGCCCATCCTCCGCAAAGGGATCAAACAGAAAGCACGCCTGCCCCGCGCTCGCCCGGAAGCCCGCGGTCAGCGTCCAGTTCTCCCGCTTGATATCGACACAGATCACCGAGTCCGGCCAGTTGAGGAGATTCGGGATCACGACCCCGACACCCTTGCCGGCGCGCGGCGGGGCGGCGAGCACCACGCCCTGTTGGCCGGCGAGCATCAGGCACCGCCGCCCGAGTCGGCCCAGGATGATCCCGTGCTCCCCCAGGAGCCCCGCGCTCGCGATCTCCCGCCGCGTCGCGAACCGCGCCTCACCATGGAGCGACCGCCGGCGCGGGAGCAACAGCACGAGGGCCGAGAGGGCCACCGCCCCCGCGCCCCCCAGACACGATCGCACCAGTGCACCGTGTACCCGCGGCCAGCTGCCGTAGTAGTACGCAAAGCGCAGCACGGTGAGCGGCGTCGCCGCATGCGGATCGAGGTGGATCGACCACAGGAAGAAGAAGCCCGCGAGATAGAGCGCCGCCACGAGCGCGGCGATCACCGCCACCGCGGCTTTGCCGGCGCTGGCCGCCCAGCCGGTCTTAGCCGGCGGCCGCCAGCTGGCGGTGCTTGCGCTCGGGGGCATACCAGATCTCTTTGATGTAGCGCTGGTGATGATCGACGCCGAACTGGATCACGACGTCGATGAGGAGGTCGAGCAGGTTCTTGATGTCGGCGCGGGCGAGTTCCTGGCCGCCCGCGCTCTGCTTCACGAGCAACACCAGCTGCTCGAAGGCGAGTTCCGCACTCGCCGCATGCACGCTCGTGATCGAGCCCGGATGACCGGAATTGACGTTGCGCAGGTAATCGAACGCTTCTTCGGAGCGAAGCTCGGCGAGCAGGATCCGATCCGGGCGCATGCGAAGACAGGACTCGAGCAGACGCTTCGGCGTCACCTGTGCCAGGCCCTGCCCGTCCTTGCTGTAGTAGAGGCGCACATGGTTCGGATGCCGATCGAGTACGAGCTCGCGCGCATCCTCGATCGTGATCAACCGCTCCTCGCTTGGGATCTCTCGGATCAGCGCCTTCGTCCAGGTCGTCTTGCCCGACCCGGTGGGTCCCGAGACGAGGATATTCTTGCGGCTCAAGACCGCGAGCCGCATGAACGCCTCGTAGGCCTCGGCCGCGAGCAGACGCTTCAGTTCCTCCTCCGTCTCATCGAGCGCCCCACTCGCGCGCCGGGTCGAGCGGAAGATCCCGCGCCGCGCGAGCTCCTCGATCGACCACACCTCGTCCGAGGGCCGGCGGATCGTGATCGCCACACACCCCGGTGTCGTCGCTGGTGGCAGCACGATCTGGATGCGCTCCCCACTCGGGAGCGCCGCGGACAAGAGGGGGGATTCCTCATCGATGCGCTGGCGGGTGGAGTTCGCCACCAACTTCGCCAAGCGCCGGCACCAGTCGAAGTCCGCAAACGGCAGCGCCTCGCGCCGCCACCCCGAGGACAACTCGAGGAACGCCTCCCCGGGCCGGTTGATGCAGAGCTCGGTCACCTCCGGGTTCGAAAGCCACGGCCGCAGCGCCCGCAGCGTCAACTCGAGCGCCGAGCGCTCGAGCGCGCGGATCTCCGGCGCCGCCTCGTTCGGCCGCGCCGCGCGCAGCGCCATCGAGACGATGGCGTTCTCACTCCCGGGTGGGTCGCAACGCATAGACGGACCTGAAGTCGATGTTGCGGGCCACGAGCACCTGGATCCGCGCCCCATTCGCCACCGTGACCGTCGGCGGGATGTCGACCGTGCTCTTCAGTGCCTCGGTCATGACGCCCTCGCTCGTGTCCGGTTCATAGACGAGCGCCCCGCCCTGGTTCTGCGACTGCACGCCGTACTGGATCCCGCCGTTGATCACCGAGATCAGGATCGCCGCCCCGAAGCGCGCCCAGAAATGCCGGTTCACCGTGCCGGTGAGTCCCGAGCGGCCGAGCGCATCGGTTCCCGGCGAGTCGAGCGGGATAACCACCCCGCCCGGCGTACGGGCCTCCGTCCACAGCACGAAGATGCGCGACGACCCTTGCTGCACCTGCCCCCGGGTCTCACCGACGAGCTCCGTTCCGCGGGGCAGCAACACCACCGTGCCATCGGCGCCGAACGTATCGGTCGCCGTGATGCACGTCGTCATACCGGGGAGCGTCGAGTCGATGGCGGTCTCGAGCGTGCAGTCGATGAACGCTCCCTTCGGGAGCAGGAGCCGGCGCGTCGGCAGCACCGAGGGACGCGCCGCCGGCGTCACCGTCGGCCTCAGCAGCACGCCCAACCGCCCGGTCGACGGATTCGTCCCAGGGATCGACGATCCCGTCCCCGCCACGAACGGATTCGTCCCCGGGAACCCGGCCTGCGCTGCGAAGCCTCCCCCTTCCGGCGCTCCCCCACCGTTTGCCAAGCCCCCGCTGGGGCTGGAGGCGGCCGATGACGCGCTGGTGGGGCGCGTGTCGAACGCGGGCCCTGAGAGTTCGCGCGCGAGCGCGATCTCGCGCGGCGAGAGAGTTGGGGCGGCCGGCGCCACCGGCATGCCATACGCAGGATCGCTCGGCGGAAAACCCATGACCGGCATCGCCTGCGCTGTGGGAGGCGGCGGTGCAGGCGGGTCCCCCAGCGTCGCGGTGAGGAGCGATGACGGCCGGCGCGCCGGTCTCCGAAGCGGCCCGAGCGGTGGCAAGGGCACCGACCCCGAGGCTTCACGCTGCAGCGCGAGCTGCCCACGGTGCCGTGCGGTGGACTCCGCGGCGAACGTATGGACGTAGTACCACCCGAGAAGCCCCAGGCCGAGCATCGACATTAATCCTGCCGCCAGGAGATTGGTGATGCGCGACTGCAGCGAGCGGCCGCGGTTGATGGAGCTGATGCCGCGCTCCCCCACCACCTGCGCTTCCGCCTCATCGGCAGCCGGGGCGCCCTCAGGCGCCTCCCTCTCGGGGACCGACGCCGCGGCCTCGGTCCTTCTGGGTGCCCACCGCCGCCAGAGCGTCACGGCCGTACCCTCCGCACCACGCGCTCAACCCGTGGACTGATCGTGCCCGAGGCGAGGCGCGTCCCGCTGACGGTGAACCCCCGGTTCACGATGGTGCCCACGAGCTTCCCGCGCCGCAGCACGAACCGATGCGCGGTACGCTCGATGACCATCACCCCCTGGTGCATGCTGAAGTTGACGAGGGATTCAGCGCCATCGGCACTCAGCACGAACACCGCAGGCAGCGCGCTGCGCGCCCCGAAGGTGAGCCGCGTCTCAATGCCGTTGTCGGACGCGGCAACGGGCCTCAAGGCGGGGCTGCCACAGTACCAGTAGTTGCGATTGAGCGGCGCGACGTGCTCGGCGCGCTCGAGCGCCCGCTTCACTCGCTGCGCCGGAGTCGGCCTTCGGACTCCGGCGAGCCGCTCCGGGTAAATGAACCGCACCGCATACATGACGTGCACCCCGTCCTGCGGCCGCTGATTCGTGGCCGAGTACTCGAAGTAATAGCGGTGCCGGCTCGTCGTCACCGTGATGTTGGTGTGCACGGCGAGCGCCTTCGGACGCACCGTTAGCACATTCCCGTGCGCGCTGTAGATCAAAGCCTTGGGGTCGCCCGCCGAGAGTCCCTCAAAGCGCTCATGCGCCCCGAACACCAGATCGAGCGCGTAGCCGACAAATCCATAGAGCCGATAGACCTGATCGCGCTCGTAGACCACCGTGCGGATACGCGGATCGAGCTTGCCCGGCACGGGGAGGAATTCCGCCCTTGCGCCCGCGGCGGCACCGAGGGCCCACACCGCGACCGCCCAGAGCGCAGAACGTCGCGCGAACCCCCTCATGACGCACCGCCCTGGCGCGCAGCGCGCGCCGCCGATCGCGCCGGCTCCGGCAGTACCTCGGGATCCGCATCGAAATCGAGGACCTTGAACCCGAGGGGATTCCACTCCCGATCCCGAGGGTCCGAGGAAGGCTTCGTGTAGGTGTACTGGAGGGTCGCGATCCAGTAGCTGCGCTCGCCTGCGCTGCCGCCCGAGGCATGCACCACCTTGACGTAGCGCACCTGCGCTAAGTTGCGCAGGCCGCTCGCGTGCCGAAAGAGCGTAATGGCGATCACGTGTGCGCTCACCGTCGTACCGTCCTTGTAGCGATTGAGCGGCGAGTCGGGATTGGTGCGCGCCCAGTGCGCATACCAGACCTGGTTGCGCTGCGGGGCGTTGAACGCCCCGCACTCCTCGTAATCGCTCTCGGCGGTGGCGAAGTTGAAGCGCTCGCAGACCGTGACATACTGGTCGAGAAAGTAGCGTGTGACGGCCCCGGAGAAGTCGTCCTCGCCGGCATAGACCGGCACAGTGTCGACCACGCCCGTGCTGCGATCGACCCGGATGACGAACGGCGTCACGCGCTTCAACGGCATCAACAACATCAGGGCGAGCGCGAGCAACACGACGCCCGCCCAGCCCGCGCCGGCCACCCACCAGGCCCTGCGCTCGCTGCGCTGCGCGCGGCGCATGCGATCCGCATCCCAGCTGGCCGCCTCCTCGAAATACGCCGCGAGCGCCGGATCGGGCTTCATGGCACATCCCCCGCGACGCTCGGTGTTCGCCCTGTGCGCTTCGCATCGGCTGTCGCGACCGTCTTGGCCGGAGCATTGATCGGCACGAGATCGCCCCCGCACCGAAATCCCCTATCCGAGGCACATCCTGCGACCAGAACGCAGAGCGAAAGGAGAACTGCACCCACCACCGTGTACCGTCTCATGAGCGACTCCCCCGGATCGTGTTCTCCCGCCAGCCGCGCCCGAGTGCTCGCGCGCCGCCCCTGAGCCCCTGACCCACGTAGTAGCCGGTCTTGCGCGAGGCGCTATCCCAGCGCGTGCTCTCCCGATCGAGGAGCGCCCCGCGCGCGAAATCGCTCGACCCCCGGGATGCGCGGCCGAGGCCCCAAGCGAGCGCGGCGCTCACGATGCCGAACGAACTCAGCGCCAAGCCGCTCGCGAGCCCGGCCGCCATCGGCATCACCTGGCGCATCACGAGGAAGGTGAGACCCGCGGCCATGCAGACCCGCACCCCCTCGGCGATCGTGATGCCCCCGCCGGTACTGACGGCTTGCTTTGCCGCATCCGAGAGCACGGTCATCATGAGCGCGGCCATCAGCACCGTGAGGATGGTGATGAGCGCGTAATTGGCCATCTGCGCGATCCAGGCCTCGAAGAAACGCTTGGTGCTCTGGAAGAGC
>JAKADE010000212.1 GCA_021820785.1 Pseudomonadota bacterium | reverse complement strand
CGCATCCAGGGCTGGCGCCGGTTGCGCGTGCGGCATTCGATGCGGTGATGCACGGCCCGAACCAGCTGGGTGTCGCACGCGAGGACGTGCACGTGCGTCGCGAGGATCTGCTGCGGGTGCCCGCCGGGAACATCACCGAGGAGGGGGTTCGAACCAACATCCGGGTCGGCGTGCAGTACCTGGAAGCCTGGCTGCGCGGCAACGGCTGCGTGCCGCTCTACAACCTCATGGAAGATGCAGCCACCGCGGAGATCTGCCGGGCGCAGCTGTGGCAGTGGCTGCGCCACGGTGCCCGCACCAATGGCGGTGCCCCCCTGACGCCGCAGCGCATGGATCGGCTGTTCGCCGAGGAACTCGAGCGCATCCACGCCGAGGTCGGCCCGGTGCGCCTGCTCGAAGGGGTGTTCCCGAGTGCGGCCCGCCTGCTGCAGCGAATGATCGAGCAGGACACGTTCGATGAATTTCTCACCCTGCCGGCCTATGAACTGATCGACTGACGCCCTGGAGGATTGAGTATGAGACCCGATGATCTGTTGCCGAGCGCACAAGAGCTGCGCCGGTCCTGGCAAGACTCTCCCCGCTGGCGCGGCATCGAGCGCGCCTATCAACCCGAGGACGTGGTGCGGCTGCGCGGCACCATCGCCGTCGAGCACTCACTGGCGCGCCAGACCGCCGAGAAACTCTGGCGGATGCTCAACGAGCGGCCCTTCGTCAATGCGCTCGGGGCGCTTACCGGCAATCAGGCCATGCAGCAGGTCAAGGCCGGGCTCGATGCCATCTACCTCTCGGGCTGGCAGGTCGCCGCCGATGCGAATCTCGCCGGGCAGATGTATCCCGATCAGTCGCTCTATCCGTCCGATTCGGTGCCGGCGGTGGTGCGGCGCATCAATGCGACACTGCGACGCGCCGACCAGATCGATCATGCAGAAGGCAATGACGGCATCGACTGGCTGAAGCCGATCGTCGCGGATGCCGAGGCCGGCTTCGGTGGGGTGCTGAACGCGTTCGAGCTGATGAAACAGCTGATCGACGCCGGCGCAGCCGGGGCGCACTTCGAGGACCAGCTGTCCTCGGCGAAGAAGTGCGGTCACATGGGCGGCAAAGTGCTCGTCCCGACCCAGGAGGCCATCAACAAGTTGCTGGCGGCGAGGCTTGCGGCGGACGTGTGCAACGTTCCGACCGTGCTGGTCGCGCGCACCGACGCGGAAGGGGCGAAGCTGCTGACCGCGGACGTCGACGAGCGTGACCGTCCGTTCATCGATACGGCACGCGGCCGTACCGCCGAAGGGTTCTTCCACGTGCGTGCGGGGCTCGACCAGGCGATCGCGCGAGGGCTCGCCTACGCGCCCTACGCGGACCTGGTGTGGTGTGAGACCGCCAAGCCCGATCTGGAGGAGGCGCGGCGCTTCGCCGAGGCGATTCACCGCCGATACCCCGGCAAGCTGCTCGCGTACAACTGCTCGCCGTCATTCAACTGGAAGCGCAAGCTCGACGATGCAACCATCGCTCGTTTTCAGCGCGAGCTCGGCGCCATGGGATACCGGTTCCAGTTCATCACGCTGGCGGGGTTCCATGCGCTGAACTACTCGATGTTCGAGCTGGCGCGCGGCTACCGGGATCGACAGATGGCTGCGTACGTCGAGCTGCAGGAGGCGGAATTCGCCGCCGAGCGGCACGGGTACAGCGCGACGCGCCATCAGCGCGAAGTCGGCGCCGGATATTTCGATGAGCTGACGCAGGCCATCACGGGCGGGACGTCTTCGCTCGAGGCGCTTGCCGGCAGCACGGAGGCGCAGCAGTTCGCCACCGGCTGAGCGCAGTGTCGATATACTGGTCGGATGAGTCTTCAGCGGCTGTTTCCGACGTTGATCTACGCCCGGCGAGTGCCAGCCGCGGCCCGGCTCGGGCCGCGGCTGCTGCGCGAGTGCCGGCAACTGCAGCTGGATGATGCCGGCGGACGGCGCTGGTCGGCGAAGAATTATCCGGGCGGCTATACCTCGTATGGCTCGGCGTTCCGGATGCACCAGCTGTCACCGACGTTCGCGGCGCTGGAGCGGGCGATCGACCCGCACGTGGCGGCGTTCGCCCGTGCGCTCGAGCTCGATCTGACGGGCCGGGCGCTCAGCATGACCGACTGCTGGGTGAATATCATGCCGCGCGGTACTGCGCACGGGCTGCACCTGCACCCGCTCGCGACGATCAGCGGCACGTTCTACCTGAAGACTCCGCGTGGCTGCGCGGCCCTGAAGCTGGAGGATCCGCGCCTCGAGCGCATGATGGCCGCGCCGCCGCGGCGCCGCGGTGCGAGCCGCGCCAATCGACCCTGGGTCGAGATCCCGGCCGCCGCCGGCAGCGTTGTGCTGTTTGAGAGCTGGTTGCGCCACGAAGTTCCGGCCAACCCGGCCGGGGAGCGCATCAGCATCAGCTTCAATTACGGGTGGTTCTGAAGTCCGCAGCCGGGGCCGCACTGCGGACGCGGACAATCGCCGGCGCGCGGCGCGCGCCGGCGTTCACAGGGTGCTAGGACTCAGTGGTCGTGGTGGCCGTGCGGTCCGTGCACGTGACCGTGGGCCAGTTCTTCCTCGGTGGCGGCGCGCACGTCCTCGATCCGCACCTCGAAGTGCAGGCTCTTGCCCGCCAGCGGGTGGTTGCCGTCCAGGGTCACCATGTCGCCGAGGATCTTCGTCACCGTGACGGCTTGGGTCCCTTCGGCGCTCTGCGCGTGCAGGCGCATGCCGACCTTCACATCCTTGATCCCGCGCAGCGCCCGGCGCGGCACGTTCTGGACGAGGCCCTGGTCATACTCCCCGTAACCTTGCGCAGGCGGCACCGTGACCGTGAGCTCATCACCCGAATTCTTGCCCGTCAGTTCCTGCTCCAGGCCCGGGATGAGGTTGCCGTGACCGTGCAGGTAGGCGAGCGGCTCACCCGCTTCGGAGCGGTCGATGACCGTGCCGGTGTCGTCTTTGAGGGTGTAGTGAATGCTGACGACGGAATCTGTGCCAATGGCCATCGAAGGGGCTCCGGGAGTGCAGAAGAGGGGAAGCGGGGAAGCGGCGCAGCGGCGCTGCGCGAATGCGCTGAATTCTAGCGCGCGGAGCAGGGCGGCGTCACGCCGGGGGGTGAGTAGCTCTACCGAAAGGAATACGCGCGCCGCCCCCGCGCTGTACAGCGCGCGCACCCCCGCGATGGACATGTCGCAGGACCTTTGGATCTCTAGACTTGCGCGCGCTGGTTAATCCAAAGGAAGAAACACATGGTCATTGCAGCTTCTCAGATCCTCCTCACCTTCGCGCTCCTGATCGGCTACTCGATCGACACCATCGCCTCGAAGGGCGAATAAGACAGCTCGACCCCGCGCGTAAGCGCGGGCCGACGTTCATTTCGGAACGACGCTCTTGACGATAGACGCATCGAGCGTCTCGTAGTCTGCGTACGCGATCGTCTCGTAGAGTTCCTGGCGCGTCTGCATCCGGCCGATGAGGCTCTTCGGGCCGCCCTCGCGGGCGATCGTCGCGTACAGCTCCTCGTGCGCCCTGGCGGCGATCCGCAGCGCGCTCACCGGCCAGATCACCATCCGATAGCCCATGGCGCGGAACTCTTCGGCCGTGAAGTACGGCGTGCGGCCGAACTCGGTCATGTTCGCGAGCAGCGGCGCATCGATACGCGCGGCGAACTCGCGGAACATCTCCGCGCTGGTCAGGGCTTCCGGAAAGATCGCATCGGCACCGGCCTCGAGGTACCGCCGGGCCCGCGCCACCGCACCGTCGAGGCCCTCGCTCGCCGCCGCGTCGGTCCGCGCGATGATGTACAGGTGACGCCGGGCACGGGCCGCCGCGGCGATCTTGGCGGCCATCTCCTCGGCGGCCACCAGTCGTTTGTCGTTGAGGTGGCCGCACTTCTTCGGCAGCACCTGGTCTTCGATGTGCAGGGCCGCGGCGCCGGCCTCCTCGAACGCGCGCACCATGTGCATCACGTTCAGGGCCTCGCCGTATCCGGTGTCCCCGTCGACCAGGACCGGCAGCGCGGAGGCGCGGCTCACCTGGCGGATGAACCCGCACACGTCCTCCACGGTGATGATGCCGAGGTCAGGCAAGCCCATCGAGGCGCTCATCGCGGCGCCCGAGAGGTACAGCGCCTCGAATCCCGCCCGTTTGGCCTGCAGCGCCGCAAGCCCGTTGTAAGCGCCCGGCAGGGGCAGGATCGGGCCGCGGCTCACGAGCGCCCGGAAGCGCTCGCCGGCGGGCGTGGTGGGCTGGTCTGCGCCAATCAGGTACGTACTCAACGCCGCGGCCCTCAGATGACGAACAGGTCCAGATATTCGTGGACCGGCGTGCGCGCGAGCCGATCCTGCTCGAGCGACAGCTCGGCGATCACGCGCTGCTGCTTCTCCGGGAACCGTCGTGCCAGATTGCGGCGGAACTTCTCGATCAGCAACGGGATGCCTTCAGTGCGGCGGCGCCGGTGGCCGATCGGGTACTCAACCACGACCTCCGGCAGCTCGCGTCCGTCCTTCAGCCGCACCGTGACCGCATTGGCGATCGAGCGTTTCTCAGGGTCGAGGTAATCGCGGGTGAACTGCGGGTCCTCGACGCAATGGATCCTCGCCCGCAGCGCGTCGATGCGCGGATCGGCCGCCACACCATCCTCGTAGTCCGCGGCGGTGAGGCGCCCGAACAGCAGCGGCACGGCCATCATGTACTGGATGCAGTGATCGCGGTCGGCAGGATTGGCGAGTGGGCCGTGCTTGTCGATGATGCGCACGCACGCCTCGTGCGTACGCACCGTGATGCGCTCGATCGCCTCGGCCCCGACACCGAGTTCGCCGAGCTGCCGGTGCAGCTGCATTGCTGCTTCCACGGCCGTCTGCGCGTGGAACTCGGCAGGGTAGGAAATCTTGAACAGCACGTTCTCCATCACGTACGAGCCGTAGCTGCGCGAGAACTTCAGCGGCTGCCCCCTGAACAGTGCGTCGTAGAAGCCCCAGGTTTTCGCGCTGAGCACGGTCGGATAGCCCATCTCCCCGGTGCGCGCGATCAGCGCGAGGCGCACGGCCCGACTGGTCGCATCGCCCGCCGCCCAACTCTTGCGCGAACCCGCATTCGGCGCATGCCGGTAGGTGCGCAGGCTCTGCCCGTCGACCCAGGCGAGCGAGACGGCATTGATCAGCTCATCGCGCGTCAGGCCGAGCAACTGACCGACCACCGCGGTCGAGGCGACCTTAACCAGCACCACGTGATCGAGTCCGACGCGGTTGAAGCTGTTCTCGAGCGCGATCACGCCCTGGATCTCGTGCGCCCGGATCATGCCGGTGAGCACCTCGCGCATCGTCAGCGGCGCGCGTCCGTTCGCAATCGCCTGGCGCGAGAGCCAGTCGGCGGTGGCGAGAATGCCGCCCAGGTTGTCGGACGGATGGCCCCATTCGGCGGCGAGCCAGGTGTCGTTGAAGTCGAGCCAGCGGATCATCGCGCCGATGTTGAAGGCGGCCTGAACCGGGTCGAGCTGGAACTGGGTGCCCGGGACGCGCGCGCCGTGCGGCACCGTGGTGCCGGGCACGATCGGGCCGAGCAGCTTCGTGCAGGCCGGGTACTC
>JAKADE010000211.1 GCA_021820785.1 Pseudomonadota bacterium | reverse complement strand
GAACCGTGCATGACCAGAACGTAATGTTGAGCCCCGCTCAGTGTCCCTGAAAAGCGACAAGGCTGTGAACCGGCACCCCGAGAGCCTCCAGGCGGCGGGCGCCGCCGAGCTCGGGCAGGTCGATGACGAAGCACGCCGCGACGATCTCGGCACCCAGGGTGCGCAGCAGCTTCACGGCGGCCTCGGCCGTGCCGCCGGTGGCGATCAGATCGTCGATGAGCAGCACCCGCTCGCCGGGCTGCAGCGCATCGCGGTGCATTTCCATCTCATCGATGCCGTATTCCAGCGAGTACGCCACACGCACCGTCTCGTGCGGCAGCTTGCCCTTCTTGCGGATCGGTACGAAGCCGGCCCCGACGCGCTGCGCGACCGCTCCGCCGAGAATGAAGCCGCGCGCCTCGATGCCCGCGACGTGTGTCAGACGGGCGTCCGACCAGGGATGCGCCAGGGAATCGATGGCGAGCCGGAACATCGGCGCATTGCCGAGCAGCGTCGTGATGTCGCGGAATTGAATGCCCGGCTTCGGATAGTCGGGGATGCAGCGAATGGCGTCTTTGAGCGCCTCGAGGTCACGCGCGTCCATGGGCGCGGACTGTACACGGTTTGCGACGGACTTGTGTCAATATTGCCCCATGCAGGCGATCGATCTTTTGCTCCAGCGCCGCTCGGCGAAAACCCTCACGGAGCCCGCGCCCGACGCGGGCGCACTCGAGTTGTTGTTGGCCAGCGCCGCGCGCGCGCCGGATCACGGGCGGCTGCGTCCATGGCGATTCGTCGTGATCCGCGGCGCGGCGCGCGAGCGCTTCGGCGCGATGCTCGCGGCGCAACTGCGGCGGGCGCGCCCGCAGTCCTCGCCCGAGGCACTCGAGCGCGAACGGCTCAAGGCGTTTCGGGCACCGCTGATCATTGTGGTGGCCGCGGTGCAGGATGCACAGGCGTCGGTACCGATGATCGAGCAAGTGCTGTGCGCGGGAGCTGCCGCGCAGAACATCCTGCTCGCCGCCCGCGCTCTGGGCTTCAATGGCGTGTGGAAGACGGGCGCCGCGGCATACGACGACACGGTCAAACGCGAACTCGGCTTCGAACCGGCCGATGCGCTCGTGGGGTTTCTGTATCTAGGGACCGAGACGGACGCACCGCCAGAGAGCGCCCCGCAGGCGCACTGGCGCGAGCGCGTCACCTACCTCGGGGAGTGAAGCGGCCGGCGAACCGCGATGCGGTCCGCCGGCGCATTCCTGCCGTCTCGACGACGGCTCAGTGCGTGGTAGCCGGTACCGGATAGTGCAGGAAAATCTGCTGAACGGCCTCGTCCAGGGACTTGCCCGGGTGGTAGATCTGGTGACGGGACACGTCCGATGAGGCCGTGCCGCTCCAGATCACCGAGCGCGTGCTGCGGTCGATCACCGAGACGGTGAGCGCCGCAGAGGTGACGGTCCGCACGTCGTTGTAGTAACCGCCCCAACCCCAGCCGAAGGGACTGTCCCAGTCGCCCCAGCCATACGGACCCCAGCCGCCCCAGTAGCTGCCCATGAAGGCCGGTCCCATGCCACCTTCGACGCGATCCCGCGTGCGGATGCGGAAGTTCACCAGCAGGTCCGGGTCGGCGTCGGCCGCGACCAGCGTATAGCCTCGAGCCTGCATCTGCTGCATGACGGCACGTTCGAGGTGTTGCGTCGTCAGCGATTTGTACGGCCCGTGATCCGTCCCCGGATGGCGCACGAATGCGTACGTGTGCGCCTGCGACAGGTTGGCGCCGACGGCCATGCGCGTGTGAATGACCGGTGCGGTGGCGCAGGCGGCCAGCAGCAATGTGGCCACGGCAGCCAATGCGACTCTGCACGTCTTGAACGATCCACCAACGGACATCGCACCCATAATGACAACCTCCACTGTGTACTGACCGGTAGAACGCTCGGAGGTTCCCTGCGTTGACTCCGATCGCCGACAGACAAATGCGTGCTGCCGAGGGCCACCTGCGGCCACGGCAACGCTGCAGTGGCGGCACTATACGGCCGGACCGGCTGCACGAACAGAGTGGGTGCGGGCGGTTGCGGCACGGGTCCAGGGCACCGCGTCGTGCCTCGGCGCACCCGCCATCCGCGGCGCCGGAGCGCTGAGGTCCGTAATCTGCCCCTGCCGTTCGACGAGACAGCAGGGACCGGGTTTTTCTTTCGCCAATATTTTGATTTTACGAAGATTTTCAAGCACGCCCTCGCGTGTCGCGCGGCGGCCATCCACCTCGGTGGCGCCGATCGATACGCCCAGGAGCGGGAAGTGCTGCGGCCGCCCGTCGCGATCGTGTCCCGGGAAGCCTGCGGCCGCGCGGTGCTCGGCGGAGTGAAAATTTGCCAGCGACGCGCACAGATCTTCGAAGACGCCCGCCAGGCGCAACGCCCAGTCCGCGCTGCGCAGGAGGCACACGAAGTCATCTCCGCCGATGTGCCCGACGAAATCGACGTGCCGTCGGGCGGCCCGGGTCAGCACCTGCGCGACGTGCAGGAGGACCTGATCGCCGCGCGCATAGCCGTACTCGTCGTTGTACGGCTTGAAGTCGTCGAGGCCACGTGGCAGGCGACGAAGTTGCGCCTGCGGCGCACGAGGTGTTCGAGCTGGGTCTCGATCTGCAGATTGCCCGGCAGCCGCGTGAGCGGATTGGCGTGCATCGCGACTTGGATCTGTTGTGCGCTCAGCCGGCGCAGCAGCTCGACGGTGCGGCCCAGACCTGCATACCGGCCGTTGCGCACGATGATGAATGCGTCGTGCTCGCGGCCTTCGGTGCGCGCCGAGACCATCCGGCTGACCTGATCGAGGCGCGCACGCGCCTCGATCAGCACCGGATTCGATTGCATGACGCTCGCAATGGGCCTGCGATTGAAGAGTTCGGGGTGAAGCGGCCGGCTGAGCAGGGTGAGCAACGGATCGCGGTGCACGATGCCGACCGGTCGGGGTGCGTCGGCGGATTGGATGACCGCGAGTGCGCCCCATTCGGGGTGCTCGCGCAGCAGCTGCGCGACGTCGGCGATCGGGGTGTCCGCGGCGATGGCCGGCACCGGCTGCAACAATTCGGCGGCGCAGCCGCCGCCCGGTGCGCCGGCACCGGCTTTGATTTCTGCCATCGAGGCTGGATCGAAGGACGGGTTGCGGCGCGGCCGGCCCAGATAGAAACCCTGCAGATAGTCCGCGCCCTGCTCGAGTGCGATCAGGCACTGCTGGCGGGTCTCGATTCCTTCGACGATGACGCGGCTGCCCGTCACCCGTCCCATCTCGACCACTGAGCGCAGGATCTCGGCCCGTACGGGATCCTGTTCGATGCCCGTGGCGAAGTAGCGGTCGACTTTCACGTAGTCGGGACGGATTTCGGCCCACGCCTTCAGTCCCGAGGAGCCCGCGCCGAGATCGTCGATGGCGATGTCGCAGCCCAGGGCGCGCAGCGGTTCGACCGCCGCGGCCAGGCGGTTCTCGCTCTCGGCGAGCCCGTGCTCGGTGATCTCGTTCACCAGCGAGTGCGGTTCGATCCGACAGGCCGAGAGCTGGGCATCGAGCCAGTGCGCGAGCGAGGGGGCCGCGAGCAGCGTCTGCGGCAGGATGTTGACGAACAGTCGACCGCCGAGAGCGAGTCCGTGAAAGGCGCGCAGCGCGGACTCGATGCAGATCTGCTCGAGCTCGCCGTTCCGTCCGAGCAGTGCGGCGTGCGCGAACAGTGTGCCCGGGGACTCGTACGGGCTGCCCGGCGGTCCGCGGGTCAGCGCTTCATGGCCGATCACCGTACGGCTGTTGCCGTCGACGATCGGCTGGAACACGGTGCGCACCTCGCGGTCCGTGATGAGCTGCTCGAAGATCTCCGTAGACATGGGCGGCGACTGTAGGGGCTCGCCGCCGATGCCGAATGTGATCCAAATTCATCTCTCGATTCGTCCGCACATGAATTTTTTATGACAGGGACGGTGCGAGTGGCCGGGATCAGTTGCGCGCTTTCACCTCAATCCGGAAGTCCTGGCCGGCCCACTGCCCGTCGGAGAGGCGCCGGTAGGTCAGGTCGATGGCGCGGCCGGCCGAGAGCGCGGCGGTGTCGATGGTCACCAGGTGCAGACCGAGCGGATTGGGCTGCGTGGCCCGCTCCTCGATGTCCTGCCAGCCGTCGAAGCCCCAGCGGAATACGCCCGGTTCGTTCAGCGCCAGCGTCAGTGCCGCGCCCTGCGGGAGAGTGCTCGCCGCAGCGTGCGGCGCCCAGATCACGCGGCGCAGTTGCGGGCGCTTGCCGCCGTAGCGGACCCAGAGCGGCTCGGGCCGGTCGAACGGACGGCCGAGTGCGCGCGAGACCGCGAGCTTGATGAACTCCGCGTGCGCCCACACCAGCGGCATGGCGCTGCCGGTCGGTCGGCCGGGCAGGAGAAAGCGCTCGGGAATGGGCTCACCGTCCCAGACCTGCTCCGGCAGCATTCCGCCGCTCGAAGCCATGCGCAGCATCGCCTCGAGGTACGGCAGCGGATCGCGGCCGGCGGCGAGCTCGTAGTGGCCGCGCTCCCCGGTGAGCAGCGGCCAGGCACGGCCGCGGCCGGTGCCGTCGTAGGCCGAGCCGTCGTCGTGCTCGCCGTAACCGTCATCGTTGTAACGGTGCCAGCTCGGTCCGTTCGGCGTGTCGCTCTTCAGCAGCGCATCGACCAGTTTGACCGTCCCGACGATGAGCGGGTCGTCGGGCGCGCGCAGGCCGAAGCGCACCAGCTGCAGGAAGTCCACGCCGACCTGCGCGGCGGCCGGCAGCGCCGGATCGATGTCCTGATTGCGGATCGGCAGCACATTCTGCAGGGCGCCGCGGTCGTGCAGCGCTTCGGCGGGTGCCACGCGCACGTAGTAGCCGGGGATGCCGTGCTCGCGGGCGAGCGGCGTATCACACACCGCCGTCCAGTCCTCGAGGCTTGCATTCCAGTAATCGGCGATATCGAGCGCAAGTTCGCGCGCTCCGGGCGGCAAATGTGTCGCGCCGCTCACCAGCGCCGCGATGCATGCCGAGAGCGTGAAGGTGTTGATGCCGGCGTCCTCTTCCCAGCGGTCCTGGTCGGAGGCCGGGCCGTTGCGCACGATGAAGGAGAGGGCGCGGTGAATCATGTCCGTCACGTGCATGCCATCGAGCGCGTTGCGCTCGTGCAGCGCGCAGGCGAGCAGCACCGGAAAGGCGGTCTCATCGAGCTGCACGGCGGTCCAGTAGGGCGTGCCACCGAGCCACTGGTTCTGGTTCCAGTGCCCGTCGGCGAGCTGCGTGGCGCGCAGGTAACGCACCGTGTCCAGCGCTTCACGGGTCGCGCCGAACGCGAGCAGCGCGCCGGCGCACTCGCATAGATCGCGTGGCCACACGAGGTGGTAGCCGGCGCGCTCGTCCTTGGTGTTGCCCCAGGGCACGCTCAGGCTCGCGACCATCGCACCGGGGAAGGTCTTGCCCTGGTGCGAGCGCAGCACCATGGTCGAGACGCGGAACTGCTCGCGGCAGGCCGGCGGCAGCGAGCCGGTGAGCGGGGCGCGCGCGGCGCATTCCTTCTGCCACTCCGACCATTCCGCGACCTGACGCTGCCAGCTCGCCTCGAACGGCTCGAACAGC
>JAKADE010000210.1 GCA_021820785.1 Pseudomonadota bacterium | reverse complement strand
GGCCTGAGTCCGCCGGCACAGGCGGCCTGGCGCCTCAGCCCCCGAGTCGCCCGACCGCCCCGGCCAGGGCGTACTGTGCCTTGGCATAGTTCGAGAGCGCTTCGGCGTAGCTGCTGCGCGCCCGGGCGAAGTCCTGCTGCGCCTGGATCACCTCGGTCACGGCGTACACCCCGAAGTTCTTCCGCTGCATACTGAGCTGAAGACTGCGCTCGGCAAGATTCACTCCCTGCTGCGCCATCTGCATCTGATCGTGCGCCGCCTGGGCGGCGGTGAGCGCGGCCACCACCTGCTCAATGATGCTCTGACGCAGCTTCTCCCCGCTGATCTGCCGGCGCTCGAGCTGCGCATCGGCCGCTTCGGTGCGGCTGAAATCAAACAGTCCGCCGGGCCCGAACCGCCAGCTGAGTCCGACGGCATAGTCGTGTACGGAGCGGTAGGGGCTGATCGGCCCGCCCGCGGCCCCGCGCGCCTCGCCGTACAGCGCGACCGCCCCGATCGAAGGAATGAGCGGACCATATTTGGCCCCGGCGCGCTGATGCTCGGCCGCTGCGAGCGCCGCTGCATTGGCCTTCAGTTCCGGACGCTGGCGCAATGCCGTGCCGATCAGCTGGGTGAGTGGCGTGTCGAGACTGACCAGCAGCGGCGCGGCCGCCAGATGTTCCGCCGGGGTCAGCACCACCGCCGGATCGATCCGCAGTACCGTGGCGAGCCGCGCCGCGGCGGTGCGCACGTGTGCCTCGGCGCCGCGCAGCGCTACCCTCGCCTGCTGCGTCTGCACCGCCAGGCGCAGCGCCTCGCTGCGGTTGGTCAGGCCGATGGCCGCGGCGCGTTCGAGCTGCGACTGGTAGTCCTGCGAGATGTGCACCGACTGCACGGCGATGTCCTGTTCAGCCACTGCACCCACCAGATCGAAATACGCATTGGCGGTGGCGAGCAGCGCCCCTTCGCGCTGCGCGTTGACGTCCTCGCCGGCGGCACGCTGCAGCTGGCGCGCGGCGAGCTTGCTGAAGATCGCCTCGCCGAGCTCGACCGACAACCCGACCGTGCCCGCCCGTCGATACAGACTCTTGTCCACCTCGAGCATCGCTCCGCTGGTCTGCTGATCGGCGCCGGTGCGCCGAGCCATGCTCTGCCCGATCGTCAGGCTGGGCACGAACCGCAGCGTGGTGGCGTCATTGGCCGCCTGTGCCTGATGTTGCGCGGCGCGCACCAGCGCCAGATCCAGGTTGTTGAGCCCCGCCAGACGCAATGCCGTCGCCAGATCGATGCGCTGCACGGTCGCGGGCACGTCGGGCGGCGGCGCGTCGGCATGCGCCAGGCCCGCGCCGAGCAGCACGATACCGAGCGTAAGCGCCGCGCGCAGCGCAGCGGCCGGCGCGACCATCAACGCACTCCCGCGGCCGTACCGGCCAGAGCGCGCACCGGGTGCGTCGTCAGCTGCACCGAGACGTACATCCCCGGCAACAGTTCATGACCGGGATTGGCGGTATCGATTTCCGCGAGCATGGTCTGACTGTCGCGCGACAGGGCGTAGCTGACTCGCGTGACGCTCGCGCGGATGTGCCGTCCGGGCAGCGACGGACTGCTGATCAGCGCCGCGGTACCCGGGCGAACCTGCGCGGCGACGTTCTCGGGCACCGGGATCTGCACCCGCACACGGCTCAAGCTCATCAACGTCACGATCGCCGCGCCGCGCGGAGTGCCCGCGGTCGGGACCGACACGAACGCGCCCGGATCGACGTAACGGGCCGTAATCGTCCCGGAGAACGGCGCGGTGACCCGCGCATAGCGCAACAGCGCCTCGATGCGGCTGAACTCGGCGCGGGCCACTTCGAGCCGGCCGCGCTCCACATCCACCTGCTGCGGGGTGACCAGATCGGGGGCCGCCTTGGCGGCCTCCTGCACGCGGGTGAAGTTGCGCTCGGCCACTTCGAGCTGGGCGCGGTACTTCACCCGGTCGGCCTCGAGCTCCGGGACCTCCAGCACGGCGATCAGCGCACCGGCCTTGATCCGATCGCCCTTATCGACCGGGATGCGTTTGACGAAACCGGCCACCTTCGCGGTGATGAGTGCGGCCTGGTAGGCGACCACGTGCGCCGGCAGCACCAGAGGCGGGGCATGCGTCGCATCCGCCTGCCCGGCTGCCGCCAGCCCCGCCGCACCCGTCACCCCGGCCAACCCAGCCAATCCGGCCAGCATCGCCGCCCGCCACCGTTCGCCCCCGGCGCGCACGCGCGCTCGGCGGGACTGTGCATTACGGATCATCCTCGTCTCTCCTCATCGTGCAGCCGCGCCGGCTCATCGGGATCCAACGAAGGCGAGCGGCGCGGCGCCTTCGCGCGAATCAGGGCAAAGACCGACGGCAATACCCACAGCGTCGCGAGTGTCGCGAGCGCGAGGCCGCCGATCACGGCGCGGCCGAGCGGCGCCGCCTGCTGGCCGCCCTCGCCCCAGCCGGCGGCCATCGGCAGCATTCCGGCCATCATCGCCAGCGTGGTCATGACGATCGGGCGCAGGCGGCTCACCGCACCGCTCACCCCGGCCTCGGCCGCGCTCTGCCCGGCGAGGCGCGCCCGTTCGGCGAAGGTGACGAACAGGATGGCGTTGGCGATGGCGACGCCGATGGCCATGATCGCCCCGATGAACGACTCGAGATTGAGCGTCGTGCCGGTAGCGAGCAGCATCACCACCACCCCGACCAACACCGCTGGCACGCTGGCGATCGTCACGAGCGCGAGCTCCCAGGACTGGAAGTTCGCCACCAGCAACAGCGCGATGACGAACACGGCAAGCAGCAACCCGCCGCTCAACGCGCCCATCAGCTCGCCCATCGTCTGCACTTCCCCGCGCACCGCCACAGTGACGCCGGCGGGCGGCTCCCCGGCAGCGGTGATCGCGCGCCGAACGGCACTGGCGGCCTGCCCGAGACTCGTGCCTTCGAAGTTGGCGGTCACCGAGGCATAATGTTGATTGTCGTGATCGTCATACTCCCCGACCACGGTGCCGGACTCGATGCTGCCGAGGTTGCGCAGCAGTTGCGGGGTCCCGTCGCGGCTCGCAATCGGCACGTCGCGCAGGTCCTCGAGCGAGCGCAGCCGGTGCTGAGGGATCTGCACCTGCACCGCGTAGGCGATGCCGCTCGGACCTGCCCAGAAGATGCGCTGCGTGTAGCGGCTCGATGCGGTCGCGGGCGTCAGTGACTGGATCACATCGTGCTGCGTCACGCCGAGCAGACCGGCACGCTCCCGGTCCACGTCGACACGCACCGCCGGGTACTCGAGCGGCTGCCCGGACTGCACGTCGCGCAGCATGCCGAGCGCGCCGAGCTGCTGACGGATCCGCTGCGCATAGGCGTGATCGGCGCGCAGATCCGGACCGATGGCGTCGACCTCGATCGGGGTCGAGGCACCGAAGCTCATCACCCGGCTGACGATGTCGGCCGGCTCGAACGAAACCCGCACGTCCGGCAGCTGACGGGCGATATCCCGCCGCAGCCGGTCGCGAAACGCCGCCAGATCCAGCTGCACCGACGGGCGGAACTGCACCTGCAGCACCGCTTCGTGCGGACCGCTGTTCCACAGGTAGATGAAATTGCTCGGGAACGGCGAGCCGTGCACGCCGGCGAGCGCGAGGGAGACCTGGATCGAGTGCGGCCCGGCGTCGTGCTTGATCAGTCCGAGCACGCGCTGCACCGCCTGTACCGTCAGCTCGAGCCGCGTGCCCGGCGGCAGCCGCAGACGCATCTGCACCTGAGCCTGACCGGATTCGGCGCGCGGGAAGATATCGGTGCCGAGCCGCGGCACGAGCAGCGCCAGCACGGCGGCGCAGGCGAGCAGGTACCCCAGGAGCACACGCTTGCGGCGCCGCACCAACGGCCGCAGGTGCCGGCCATAGGCCGCCTGCAGCCGCACGATCAGGCCCGGATCGCGCTCGGCGGCCTCCCCGGCGTGATGCCAACGCCGGAACGCCCAGACCGACAGCACCGGCACCAGCGTGTTTGCGAGCAGGTATGAGGCGATCATCGAGAAGCCGACCGCGAGCGACAGCGGCACGAACAGTGCGCGCGCCGCACCCTGCATGGCGAAGGACGGCAGGAACACCGCCACCACGCACAGCATCGCGATCAGCAGCGGGATCACCACTTCGTGCGCGGCGTCGAGCACGGCGCGCTCGACGCTCTCCTTGTGCACGATGTGCGTGTGAATGTTCTCGATCACCACCGTCGACTGATCGACCAGGATGCCGACGGCGAGCACCAGGCCGCCGAGGGTCATGAGGTTGATGCTCTGCCCGGTGAGCCACAGGGTGAGGACCGCCGCGAGCAGCGCGAGCGGGATATTGAGCACGACGATGAAGGCGCTGCGCCAGTCGCGCAGGAACAGCAGCACCATCGCTCCGGCGAGCAACGCCCCGAGAGCCCCCTCCAAGGTCAGACTGCCGATGGCGCGGGTCACGAATGGCGACTGATCGAGCACGTAGTTGACGTGCACGTCGGGCGGCAGCGCAGCCTGGAAGCGCGCGAGGCTCGACTTCACTTCGTTCACCACCGTGAGCGTCGAGGCATCCGCGCGCTTGGTGACTGGCAGGTAAACGGTAGGCTGCCCGTCGACCAAGGCCACGCTGGTCGTAATGTCCGCCCCGTCAGCAACGGCGCCGACGTCGCGCACGAACACCGCCGGGAACGTTCCGGTGCGGATCGGCACTGCGGCCAGATCGGTGATGTTGCGCGCGATGGAGTTCAGCTCCACGACCGGATTACGCGTCCCGAGATCGATGTTGCCGGCCGGACTGATGGTCTCGGCCTTCGCGATCGCGCTCACCACCTGATTGGGGGAGAGGCGGTAGGCCTGCAGCTTGGCCGGATCGAGCGAGACGATCACAGTGCGCGCGCTGCCGCCGAAGGGCGCCTCGGCGGAAACCCCGGGGAGCGTGGCGAACATCGGGCGCACCGTGTTCAGCGCCAGATCCTGCATCTGCGCCACGGTGCGCGTCGGACTGGAAAAAGCGAGATAACCGACCGGCACGCTGCCGGCATCGAAGCGCACGATGAACGGCGGCACGGTGCCAGGCGGCATGTAGGCGTGCGCACGGTTCACGTACTGCACGGTCTCGGACATCGCCTGCGCCATGTTGGTGCCGGGCTGGAAGGTGATCTTCAGCAGCGCCGCACCCTCGATCGAGCGGGCCTCGACCTCACGGATGCCGGTGATGTACAGGAAGTTGTACTCGTAGTAGTAGGTGAGAAATCCCTCCATCTGCGCCGCCGTCATGCCCGGGTACGGCTGCGCGACGTAGATGGTCGGCACGCCGAGCGGCGGGAAGACGTCCGCGGACATCTTGTTGATCGCCAGCAGCGCCCCGGCGATCACTCCGACCACCAGGACGAATATCGTGTAGGGGCGCCGCAGCGCGAGCCGCACCAGACTCATCAGCCCATCCGCCTTTCGCATCGCACGCGGCCGCGCGGCCGCACGGGGCGAACGATAGCGGTGCGCGCCTGACCGCAAGATGACCTGAAGATGACCAAACGGTCATCTGGCGCGGCGCGTCCTCGCGCCGCGCTGCAGGCAGCACGCTAGCCCGGAAAATTCGCGAAT
>JAKADE010000209.1 GCA_021820785.1 Pseudomonadota bacterium | reverse complement strand
AATGCCTGGTCGGCGGGTTGCATGATCATTGCAGTAAGGAGCCCCTGAAGTCTTGAGCGAGCGAACACATGGCTGGGTTACAGCCCCTTGAGCAGGCGGTACAACACCGCCATCTGGACCGTGAGGCGATTGTACGCCTCGTGCTGCACGATGCTGCGCGGACCATCGAGCACTTCGTCGGCGACCGCCACGTTGCGGCGCACGGGCAGGCAGTGCATCAGACGGCATTCGCGCGCGGCCGGCGCGAACCAGTCCTCACGCACGCACCAGTCGGTGAGCACGGCGCGCCGGCGCGCATCCTCGGCCGCATCGCCGTAGCACGCGGTGGCGGCCCATTCCTTCACGTAGAGGACGTCAGCGCCCGCGAGCGCCTCGCGCCGATCGTCGCTCTCCCGCACCGAGCCGCCGGCGAGGGCCGCGGCGCGGCGCGCCTTGGCCATGATGGGCTCGGGCAGCGCAAACCCCTCGGGCCGCAGCACCACGACCTCCATGCCACGCAGTGCCGCCATGTGCAGCACCGCCGCGGGCACCGCCAGCGGCAGCGGCCGCGGATGATACGCCCAGGAGAGTACGAACCGCCCCGTCGGCGCCACGCCCAGGTCATCGAGCGTCTTCCAGTCCGCCAGGGCCTGGCAGGGATGGTTGACCGCCGACTCGAGGTTGATCAGTGGCTTCTCGGTGAGCGCTGCGAGCGTGTTGAACGTCGTCTCGGCCAGATCGGCGGCCAGGTCCTGCCCGGAGGCAAACGCCCGGATGCCGAGCGCATCGCAGTAGGAGGCGAGCACCGGGATACCTTCGCGTGCGTGTTCCGCCGCCGCGCCGTCCATCACCGCCCCGGTGCGCGTCTCGAGCTGCCACGTGCCCTGCCCGGGCGTAATGACGAACGAACTGCCGCCGAGGCGCGCCATGCCGGCCTGGAACGAGGCGAGCGTGCGCAGCGAGGGGTTCAGGAACAGCAGCCCGAGAATCTTCCCGGCGAGCGCCTGCGGCTCGCCCCTGCGCTGCAGTCGCGCGGCGAGCGCGAGCAGCGCGAGCACCTCCTCGCGCTCCAGGTCGGCCAGGTCGAGCAGGCGTCTCATGCGCCGAGGTCCGCCAGCGCTGCACTCAGCAGATCGACCTGCGCCTCCTGCAGGATGAACGGCGGCAGCAGCCGCACCACGTCCGGATCGCTCGCCGTACCGGTCAGAATGCCGCGGCGCAGCAGCTCGGCCTGAACCTGCTTGGCGGGCCGGCGGGTGCGCAGTCCGAGCAGGAAGCCCTCACCCTGCACGGCGTTCACCGGCCCGGTGAGACAGGTGCGCCGGATGTAGGCCGACACGCGCCGCACGTTCTCGAGCAGCCGCCCGGACTCGATGGCCTCGATCGTTGCGAGCAGCGCGGCGCAGGCCATCGGGCCACCGCCGTAGGTGGTGCCGAGCAGTCCGATCTTCAGCGTCGCCGAGACCTGCGCGGAAGTCAGCAGGGCGGCGACCGGGAAGCCGTTACCGAGCGCCTTTGCGGTGGTGAGCATGTCGGGCATTACGCCGTAGAGACCCGCGGCGTAGGGCGCCCCCACCCGGCCGAATCCGCACTGCACCTCGTCGAAAATCAGCTGCGCGCCCACCGCGTCGCAGCGCGCGCGCAGCGCGGCCAGATACGGCGCACCGAGATCGACCGCCCCGGCAAGCCCCTGCACCGGCTCGACGATGACGGCCGCGGTCCGCTCGGTGACCTGGGCGTCGATCGCCTGCAGATCCCCGCGCGGCAGGAAACTGACGTCAAAGGGCGTGCGCGGAAATCCGTACCAGCCTTGCGATCCCCACGTCACGGCCGAGGCGGCCGCGGTGCGGCCGTGGAAGGCGCCCTCGACCGCCGCGACGTGCGCCCGTCCGCTCATGCGCAGCGCCAGACGCAGGGCATTCTCGTTGGCTTCCGCGCCGCTGTTGACCATGAAAACGCTTGCGAACGGCAGCTGCGCGAACTCGAGCAGTCGCTGCGCGGCGTGCTCGCGCACGCTCATGGGCAACGCGTTGGTCTGGAACTGGCAGGTGCGCGCCTGTTCGGCGAGCGCGTCGCTCCAGTGCACGTCGCCGTAGCCGAGTGCGGCGACTGCGTGACCGCCGTAGAGGTCCAGGACCCGCTCGCCGCCCGGACCGATGAGCCAGGCGCCCTCGGCACGAGTCACCTCGAACGGATATTGCGCATACACGGGCGCGAGCGCGGACTCGTGCGGCGCGGAAGCGGAAGTCGCGTGCGGCGATGCGGTCATGATGATTCTCGTGTCAGGTCCAGCCCGGCGCCGGCGCGGTGAGACCCTCGGTCTCCGGCAGGCCCAGCATCCGGTTCATCCATTGCACGGCACCGCCGGCGGCGCCCTTGGTCAGATTGTCGATGGCACACATGACCGCGAGGGTGCGTCCGTCGCTGGCCACGCCGAGATGGGCGTAGTTGCTTGCCGTGACGTCCTTGATGCGCGGGGCGCCCTCGAGCACCCGCACGAACGGTGCGCGCACATAGAATTCGCGCAGCGCGCCGAGCAGTTCGGCGGTGCCGACTGGCCGCGCGAGACTCGCCTGCACCGTCACGTGGATGCCGCGGGCGAACGGCCCGGAATGCGGAATGAAGGCGAACTCGGCCGCGACGCCGCTCGCGGCGCGGGCGCACGCAGCGATCTCCGGCGCATGCCGGTGGGTGAGCGCACTGTAGGCATACAGGTCGCTGTGGCGTACGGGATGGTGCGTCCCCGGGGTGGGCTTGCGGCCCGAGCCGGTGCTGCCGGTGACTCCGGCGACGAACAGCTGCGGCCGGACCAGACCCAGGGCGAGCAGCGGCACGCTGGCGAGCAGCACCGCGGTGGCGAAACACCCCGGATGCGCGACGTGCTCGGTGGTGAGTTCGGCGTGATGTTCCGGCACCGCGCAGGTGAATTGCCCGAGCCGTCCGGGGGCGCCGTGCGGGTGTTTGTAGACTTCGGCGTAGTCCCCGGCCGAGCGGAACCTGAAGTCCGCCGAGATGTCCACGACGCGCGGCCGGGTCCCGGCTGCGGCCGCCGCGCCGAGCAGCGAGTCGATCAGCGGCGCCGATACGCCGTGCGGCGCCGCCGAGAACAGTGCGCACACCGGCTCGCGGGTCAACAGCGCGCGCACGTGCTCCTGCGATTCGAAGCACATCGGGTCGTATGCGGCGGCGAGGTGCGGGAAGGCTGACGCAAGCGGCTCCCCGGGCTGGCTGTCGGACATGACCGCCGCGACCCGCAGACGCGGATGCCCCGCGAGCAGCCGCAACAGCTCCCCGGCCACGTAACCGGTCCCGCCGAGCACCACCGCCGGAATCGTTGCGCTCACGGCGGCGATCCTGCCGCGAGTCCCACCGCCTTCATCACGTGATCGCCGAGTGAAGCGCCGTCGCTGATCGCATTGAAGGCCGGCACCTTGAGCTGCTCGGTGATCAGGTCGATGCCGACCTGGTTGTCGGTCGCCGGACCGGTCACCACGCACGGCTCGATCCCGAAGCGCTCGCGCAGCAGCTTCACCCCGCCCCACGCGGCGACCGGGTCGTTGGCCGAGAGCACCACCGCGGTCAGCGCGGAACGAATGTCCGGGCACTCCAGGATGGCATCCACGCCGTACGTGCCGAGAATACCGTCGCCGAGCTCGAACACGATGACCTCTGGCCGGCCGGCGGACAGTTCCGTCAGCATGGTGCGGGTCAGCGCCGGGCCATTGTGCCGGGTGGTGGTGACGATGCCGAAATCAGTGAAGATCGCCGAGCGGCGCGCGCCGGCATCCTCCATCGCCATGATGTCGCGGCGCAGCGAGACGCCGGTGGCCTTGAACGCATCGACCGTCAGGCCGCGGTGACGCATGCGGCTGATCATGGCGCAGGCCGCGGCGGTCTTGCCCGCCTCCATGCAGGTGCCGGCGAGCGCCACCACCGGGATGGCGCGCGTCTCGAGGGTGGCCGCCTGGTCGAGCGGGCGGATGCCGACGCGTGCCGGCACGCCGATGCGCTCGCCGAGGTAGGGGAAGCGCAGCACCACGCCGAGCACGCGGCAGTCAAACGGCTGTCCCTTGTCCGGGTTGATCGAGTCGCATGCGCCGAGCACCCCGCCGATGTTGAGCATCTGGATCACGTCGCCCGGCTTGACCGTCGGGGGAATGTGTCCGGAATAGCCGAATAACGCCTTGCGGTGGCCGAGCGCGCCGACCACGATGTCGCCCTTGCGCACCTTGGCCATGCGGCCGCTGGTCAACTCCAGTGTGTTGTACGTCGACTTGTTGGTGAGGACCTCGACGACGATCACCACGCCTTCCTCGGCAGGGATCTCCGGCGCGATGCGGACCTCTCGCGAGAGGCCGCAGGCCTGGGCCACCGAGGCAATCTTGTCGACGACGACGCTGCGCATGCCGTTGCTCATGTCACTGACCTCCCGTTCCGCCCGCGGCGCGTTCACCGGCACGGCGGTGGAATACGCCCGTGAGCGCGACGATCTTGGAAAATCCGAGCGCATCCTGCGGTGTCCATTCCCCGGCAGCCTCACCGTAGACACCCTTCGAGGCGCTCATCAGCGAGTACGGGGATTCGACACCCTCGATGAACAGGTTGCCCGGGCGCAGTGCGATGCGCACCGTGCCGCTGACGCGCTCCTGGGAGGATTCGAGCAGCGCTTCGATGTCGCGGCACACCGGATCGAGCAGCTGCCCCTCGTGCACCCAGTCCCCGTACGGCTGCGCCACCAGATCCTTGATGCGCTGCTGGCGCGGGGTGAGCACCAGCTTCTCCAGTTCACGATGCGCGCTGAGCAGCACTTCGGCGGCCGGTGCCTCGAAGGCGACCCGGCCTTTGGTGCCGATGATGGTGTCGCCGAGATGGATCCCGCGACCGATGCCGAACGGCGCGGCCAGCGCCTCGAGCGCCTCGATGAGCGCCACGGGTGTGAGCGTGCGGCCGTCGAGGCCGGTGGGGCGGCCGCGCTCGAAGGCGATCGTGTGCGTCTCGGCCGGGCGCTCGCGGCGGAACGCCTCGCGGGTCAGCACCCACGCGTCCTCCGGAATGCTGCCGCCCGAGGTGAGGGTCTCCTGACCGCCGATGGTCACGCCCCACAGGCCGCGGTTGATGGAGTACGCCGCTCCGAACGGGGGCACCGGCAGCGCGCGTTCCTTGAGAAATTCGAGTTCCTCGGCGCGCTTGAACGCCCGGTCGCGCACCGGGGCGAGCACCTCGAGGTCCGGCGCCAGCGTGCGCATGGCGACTTCGAAGCGCACCTGGTCGTTGCCGGCGGCGGTGCAGCCGTGCGCGATCATGCGGGTGCCGAGCTTGCGCGCCATGTGCGCGATGGTCTGCGCCTGCATCACCCGTTCGGCGCCGACGCACAGCGGGTAGAGCTGACCGCGCTTGACGTTGCCCATGATGAGAAAGCGCAGGACCTGCTCGAAGTACGCCTCGCGCGCGTCGACCTGGTGATGATCGATCGCGCCGAGCGCCCGGGCGCGCTCGGCGAGCGTGCGCGCGGCCTCGGCGTCGATGCCGCCGGTATCGACGGTGACCGTGATCACGGGCCGGCGGTACGTCTCTTTCAGCCAGGGCACCAGGAAGGAGGTGTCGAGGCCACCGGAATAGGCG
>JAKADE010000208.1 GCA_021820785.1 Pseudomonadota bacterium | reverse complement strand
CGATGCGGTCGCGGAGGCCATGGCGTTCGCGCGTGCCCAGGGTCTGCCGCTCGAGAAGCTCATCGACACCCTCGGCAAGGGCGCCGGCTCGAGTTGGTACTTCGTGCACCGTGCGCCGAACATGGTGCGCGGCACCTATCCGGCAGGCTTTCGCGTGCGGCTGCACGCGAAGGATCTGACCATCTGCCGCGACATGGCTGCGCGCTTCGGCGTCTCGCTGCCGGTGGTCGAGCGCATGCTCGGCGAGTACGCCGAGCTGATCGCCCGCGGTCACGGCGATGAGGATATTTCGGCGGCCTTTCGGCTCAAGGCCGAACTGTTCGATCCGCAGAACGGCGCGGCGCGGGACTGAACGAGCCGCTCAGCGCGCCTCAGGACGCATCCGGCTGTGCCGCCGGGGCGGCCTGCGCGAACGCGGGCAGCGACTCCAGGTGCGCCCCGACGGCCGTGAGCGTCGGGAATGGCGCGAGGTCGCACTGGAAACGGCGCGCATTGAACAGCTGCGGCACGAGACACACGTCGGCGAGGGTGACGTGGCCGGCGAACAGCGTTCGCGCATCGCTGCTGGCGCGCGCCTGCACCTCCAGGCCGGCAAACACCACCCCGATCCAATGCCGATACCAGGCGTTGACGCTCTGCTCGTCCTGGCCGAGCGGACCGCGCAGATAGTTCAACACCCGCAGGTTGTTCAGCGGATGCAGATCGCAGGCGATGGCGAGCGCCATGGCGCGCACCTGGGCGCGCGCCAGCGGTTCGCGCGGCAGCAGCGGGGGCTCGGGATGGGTTTCCTCCAGGTACTCGAGGATGGCCAACGACTGGCCGATCACCGCCCCGCCATCGGCGAGCGCCGGCACCAGGCCCTGGGGATTGCGCGCCAGATACTCCGGCCGGCGGTGCTCGCCCGGGCGCAGATCGACCGGCACCGACTCGTAGGCGATGCCTTTGAAGTTCAGGGCGATCCGCACGCGATACGCCGCGGAGCTGCGGAAGAACGTGAACAGCTGCATCGCGAACCACTCCCTTCGAAGCCGACGCACGGCGCTCGAGCGAGAGTGCCACGGCCGGCGCGCCGGGGGAATGCTCTGCTCGGCGCCGGCGACGCCGAGCCGGTAGAATGCCGCCGCATGAGCATATGGTTCTCGGCTCTCACCGCGGAGTCGCTGCAGAAGGTCGAGCGCGGCGGATTCGCCGCGCGCATCGGCATCCAATTCACGGACCTCGGGACGGATTACCTGTGCGCGGCGCTCGAGGTCACGCCGGAGGTCCACCAGCCCTACGGCGTGCTGCACGGGGGTGTATCGGCGGCGCTCGCGGAGACCGTCGGCAGTGTCGCGGCGAACCTGTGCGTCGATCCGGAGCGCTTCATGTGTCTCGGCCAGGAACTCAATGCCAACCACCTGCGCCCGGTGAGCAGCGGCCGGATCACGGCCACGGCGCGCCCGTTTCACATCGGCCACCGCAGCCAGGTCTGGGGCATCGAGATCCGCGATGCGCGCGAGCGGCTCGTGTGCGTCTCGCGGCTGACCATGGCGGTGGTGCCGCGCCGCGCCTCGGCGGCATGAGCGACGCATGAAAACACGCACACTCCTCGCCGCCGCGGCCGTCCTGCTCGGGTGCAGCGCCTGCGGTTTCAAGGGTCCGCTCTATCTGCCGCCGCACAACGGCACCGTCGTGACGCACCCGGCACCTGCGGCACCGCCCGCGACCGGGCACACACCCGCCGCGAAGAAAACCGGCAGCGGCGCACCGCGCTGAACAGAGGCGGCGGCGCGCTCCGTCGGGCGCGCCGCGAGTGGCTATACTGGGCCATGCACGACTCCGTGGACCTGGCCCTCATCGACGGCTCCTCCTATCTGTACCGGGCGTTTCACGCCCTGCCGCCGCTCACCACCTCGCGCGGAGAGCCGACCGGCGCGATGCTCGGGGTGCTCAACATGATCGCCAAGCTGCGCAAGGAACATGCGCCGCGCCGGATGGCGGTGGTGTTCGATGCGCCCGGTAAGACCTTCCGCGACGAACTGTTCGAGGCGTACAAGGCGCACCGCCCGGCGATGCCCCAGGACCTGCGCAGCCAGATCGCGCCGCTGCTGAAGATCATCGAGGCGCAGGGGCTGCCGCTGCTGCGCATCGAGGGCGTCGAGGCCGACGACGTCATCGGCACGCTCGCGCGCCGCGCGGCGCAGGCCGGTGAGCGCGTACTGATCTCCACCGGCGACAAGGACATGGCGCAGCTGGTCGATGAATCGATCACGCTGATCAACACCATGAGCAACACCGTGCTCGACCGCGAAGGCGTCAAGGCGAAGTTCGGGGTCACGCCCGGGCAGATCATCGACTATCTGGCGCTCGCCGGAGACAGCTCGGACAACATCCCGGGGATCGAGAAGGTCGGCCCGAAGACCGCCGCGAAGCTGCTCGGAGAGTACGGCTCGCTCGAGAACCTCGTGCAGCATGCCGAGTCGGTGCGCGGCAAGGTCGGGGAGAACCTGCGCGCGGGGTTGGTGACGCTCGAGCTGTCGCGTAAGCTCGCCACGATCCGCACCGACGTGCCGTTGCCGCTCGAGCCGCAAGCGCTGCAGCCCGGCGCGGCCGATACCGAGCAGCTGCGCGAGCTGTACGAGCACTACGAACTGCGCGCCCTGCTGCGCCAGCTGGAGACGCCCGAGTCGGACGCGCCGCAGGGCCGCGACGCGCCGGTCGCGGCGCACGAGACGCAGGCACCCGCCGCGGCACACCCGCGCGCACCGGCGCGCCACTATCACACCATCCTGACGCGCGAGGATCTGCAGCACTGGCTGCACAAGTTGGGCGCCGCCGAACTCTTCGCATTCGACACCGAGACGACGAGCCTGGATTACATGCAGGCGAAGATCGTCGGCGTCTCCTTCAGCATCGAGCCCGGCGAGGCCGCTTATGTGCCGCTGGCGCACGACTATGCGGGCGCGCCCGCGCAGCTCGAGCGGGACGAGACGCTCGCCGCACTGCGGCCGCTGCTCGAGGACGAGCACCACGCCAAGCTCGGCCACCATCTGAAGTACGACGCGCACGTGCTCGCCAATCACGGCATCGAGCTCGCCGGCATGCGCTTCGACAGCATGCTCGAGTCCTACGTCTGGGACAGCGTTGCAACGCGACACGACATGGATTCCGTGGCCCGCAAGTACCTCGGGATCGAGACCATCCACTACGAGGACGTCACCGGCAAGGGCGCCAGGGCGATTCCGTTCAGCGAGGTCCCGCTCGAGCGCGCCGCCGAATACGCCGCGGAGGACGCCGACGTCACACTGCAACTGCACCAGTGCCTGTGGCCGAAGATCGCCGCCGTCCCGGCGCTGAAGCGGTTGTACGAGGAGATCGAACAGCCGTTGGTCCCGGTCCTCTGGCGCATGGAGCGCGCCGGCGTGCTCGTCGACCGCGAGCGGCTCGTGGCGCAGAGCGGGGAGCTCGCGCACCGGCTCGCCGAGCTCACCGAGCAGGCGCACGCCGAAGCCGGCGAACCGTTCAACATGGACTCTCCGAAGCAGCTGCAGCAGGTGCTGTTCGAGAAGCTGAAACTGCCGGTGCTGCGCAAGACGCCGAAGGGCCAGCCCTCGACCGCCGAGGACGTGCTCGAGGAGCTCTCGGGCAACTATCCCCTGCCACGCACCGTGCTCGAGTACCGCGCACTCGCGAAGCTGAAGTCGACCTACACCGAGAAGCTCCCGGAGCAGATCAATCCCGGGACCGGCCGCATCCACACCTCCTACCACCAGGCGGTGGCCCAGACCGGACGGCTCTCCTCCACCGATCCGAACCTGCAGAACATCCCGGTGCGCACGCCCGAGGGCCGGCGGATCCGCCAGGCGTTCATCGCCCCCGCGGGGCAGGTGCTGCTGGCGGCGGATTACTCGCAGATCGAACTGCGCATCATGGCGCACCTCTCGGGCGACGAAGGGCTGCTCAGCGCATTCGCCGCCGGACGCGACGTCCATCAGGCGACCGCGGCGGAGGTGTTCGCCACACCGCTCGAGGCCGTCACGCCCGAGCAGCGCCGCCTGGCCAAGACCATCAACTTCGGGCTGATCTACGGCATGTCGGCCTTCGGGCTGGCCCGCCAGCTCGGCATCGAGCGCAGCGCGGCGCAGCACTACGTCGAGCGCTACTTCGAGCGCTACCCGGGTGTGCGCCGCTTCATGGACGATACGCGCCAGCAGGCCCGCGAGCAGGGTTACGTCGAGACCGTGTTCGGCCGGCGGCTGTATCTGCCAGACATCCGCTCCGGCAACACGCAGGTCCGCCAGTACGCCGAGCGTAGCGCCATCAATGCCCCGATGCAGGGCACCGCCGCAGACATCATCAAGCGGGCGATGATCGCGGTGGATGCCTGGTGCCGAGCGCACCCCGGGCAGGCGCGCCTGATCATGCAGGTGCACGATGAGCTGGTGCTCGAAGTGGCCCCGGCGCATCTGACGGCGGTGCGCGAGGCGGTCCGCCGCTGCATGAACTCGGCGGCGAGTCTGCGCGTGCCGCTCAGCGTGGAGATCGGCTCCGGCGCCAACTGGGACGAGGCACACTGAGCCGTCGGCGCGTGCGGCTCACGGGACGGGCTCGATCGCCACGCACAGATACTTGAGCTCGGTGTACTCCAGGATCCCGTGCCGCGAGCCCTCGCGGCCGATACCCGATTCCTTCACTCCGCCGAAGGGTGCGACCGCCGTGGAGATCAGCCCGGTGTTCAGCCCGACCATGCCGTATTCGAGCGCCTCGGCGCAGCGCCACGCGCGCGACAGATCGCGCGTGTAGAGGTACGCGGCGAGCCCGAACTCGGTGTCGTTCGCCATGCGCAGCGCGTCCTGTTCAGTCTCGAACCGAAACAGCGGCGCGACCGGACCGAAGGTTTCCTCGCGCGCCATGAGCATCTCGCCGGTCACACCGGTCACCACGGTCGGCTCGAAGAAAGTGCCCCCGAGCCGGTGCCGGTGCCCGCCGGTGACGATGCGCGCGCCCTTGGCGGTCGCATCGGCGAGGTGCCGCTCGACCTTCTCCAGCGCGCGCTGATCGATGAGCGGCCCCTGATCCGTCGGGCCGGCGAGCCCGTCACCGACCCGCAGCCCGGCGGCCGCGGCGGCCAGCTTCGCGGCAAACGCGTCATACACCCCCGCCTGCACGAGCAGCCGGTTGGCGCATACACAGGTCTGCCCGGAGTTGCGGTATTTGCTCACGATCGCCCCGCGAACGGCCGCATCCAGATCCGCATCGTCGAACACGATGAACGGCGCGTTGCCGCCGAGCTCGAGGGAGATCTTCTTCACCGTGGTGGCGCATTGCGCCATCAGCTGCTTGCCGACCGGGGTCGAGCCGGTGAAGCTCAGCTTGCGCACCTGCGGGTGGCCGGTGAGTTCCGCGCCAATCGCGCGCGCATCGGTCCCGGTCACGATGTTGAAGACGCCCGGGGGGATCCCGGCGCGTGCGGCGAGCTCCGCGAGCGCCAGCGCCGAGAGCGGCGTCTGGATGGCCGGTTTGCACACGAACGTACAGCCGGCGGCGAGCGCCGGGGCGGCCTTGCGCGTGATCATGGCGGCCGGGAAGTTCCACGGCGTGATCGCCGCGGCGACCCCCACGGGCTG
>JAKADE010000207.1 GCA_021820785.1 Pseudomonadota bacterium | reverse complement strand
GCCGGCACCTGCAGGAAGAGCTGCGCTCAGGCCTGCCGCTGACGACGCCGCAGGCCGCGTTCCGCTTCCTGCAGGCACAGCTGCGCGACCGGCCCTATGAGGTATTTTGCTGCCTGTACCTCGACAACCGGCACAGGCTGATTGCATTCGAGGAACTGTTCCGCGGCACGGTCGACTGCGCTCAGGTCCATCCGCGCGAGGTGCTGCGCCAGGCGCTGCTGCATAATGCGACGGCGCTGATCCTGGCGCATAATCACCCCTCGGGCGGCCTGGAGCCGAGCCCGGCGGACGAGGCCATCACCCGGCGGCTGAAAGCCGGCCTGTCCCTCATGGACATGCGGGTGGTGGATCACGTCATCGTCGGCGGCAGCCACTGCTACTCATTCGCCGAGCATGGACTGCTGTGAGGGAGGCTTGCCGGAGCGGCGGACTGCTGGTATAAAGGCCGGCTCCTGCGGGCAGGTAATCCCTTCCCGTGCCAAGTATTTGATTTTTAAGGTCGTTGCATATGTCGCGCGTCTGCGAGATCACCGGCAAAGGGCCGGCCGTCGGAAATCGCGTTTCCCACGCGAACAACAAGAAGCGTCGTCGCTTCCTGCCGAACCTGCATACCCAGCGGTTCTGGCTCGAGACCGAGAAGCGCTGGGTGTCGCTGCGCATTTCCGCGCACGGCCTGCGCACCATCGAGAAGAAGGGCATCGATCAGGTCGTGGCCGACCTGCGGGCCCAGGGCATGAAGATCTGACGGTAGGAGCTCACCCATGCGTGACAAGATCAAGCTGCTCTCGAGCGCCGGTACCGGCCACTTCTACGTGACCACCAAGAACAAGCGCCTGCACCCGGACAAGATGGAAGTGCGCAAGTTCGACCCGGTGGCGCGAAAGCACGTCGCCTACAAAGAAGCCAAGATCAAGTAATCCTGCGGCTGCGGGCCTCAGGCCCGCGGCTCGATCCCGCGCAGGTGACGATGGGCCGAAATCCAGGCCCCGAGCCAACCCAAGGCCATTCCGCCGCCAAACAGCGCGGCGAGTTCCCGTCCTTCCAGCCCGTTCAGGGTGAACGCACTGCCGTAGAGCTGTGCCAGGTGCGCCACGGGCGCGCGCAGGTCGAGCACCGCCCCTTCGAGCACCAGCCAGGCGAGCAGCGCCCCACCGAGACCGTAGATCATCCCGGTGTAGAGGAAGGGTCGACGCACGAACGCGTTCGAACCGCCGACCAGCTTGGTCACCTCGATCTCGGCACGCCGATTGAGGATCTCCAGGCGGATGGTGTTGCCGATCACGGCGAGCACCCCGGCGCCAAAGAGTATTGCCGCGATCGAAACCAGCCGACGCAGCACCGCCAGCATCGCGTCGAACCGCATGACCCACTGCGCGTCGAGCTGCACCATGCTCACTTCCGGCCAGCGCGCGAACGTGCGCTGCAGCTGCTCGAGCGCCGCCGCGGCGCTCGAGCGTCGCTGCGGCACTACGCGCAGCACGTTCGGCAGCGGGTTGCTCGGCAGCGCATCGAGCGCGGCGCCGAACCCGGAGTACTTGCGAAATTGCCGCAGTCCCTCCGCTGCGGATATGAGCTGCACGCTCGCGACGCCGTGCACTGCACGCGCCTCGACTGCCAGCTGACGCGCCCGCTCGAGCGGCACGCTGCTGCGCAGATAAATCGACATGTCGACCGCGCGCCCGAATCCGCCCGTGGCCGACTCGGCGTTGCGCACCAGCATCCCGAGCGCCGCCGGGAGCGCCAGCGCGAGTCCGATGACCAGCAGCGTCAGCACCGTGGCGAGCGGCGCACGAGCGAGACGCCCCAGCGCGCCGAGCAGCGCCTGGGTATGCCGGGTGATGAGTGTCGCGGGTGTCATGGGCCCCTCAGCGGCTGGCGACGAGCGACGGCAGCAGATCGGCGCCGCCGGCGGTGAGCTGTCCGCCCGAGAGCGTGATCTCGCGGCTGACGAACTCGCGCACCACGTGCAGATCGTGCGTCGCCACGAGCACCGTCACACCCACCTCGCTGAAGCGTTTGAACAGGCGCATCACTTCGAGCGCCAGATCCGGGTCGAGGTTGCCGGTCGGCTCGTCGGCCACGATGATCGGCGGCTTGCCGACGATCGCTCGGGCGATGCCGACGCGCTGCTGCTCCCCGACGGACAGCTCCACCGGGAGCATGCGCTCCTTGCCGAGCAGCCCCACCTGGTCGAGCGCCGCACGGACCCGCTTGTCGATTTCCTTCAGGGGCGCGCCGGCGACCACCAGCGGCAGAGCCACGTTGTCGAACACCGGGCGGTCGGCGAGCAGCTTGTGATCCTGGAATACCATGCCGATCTGGCGGCGGAACGCCGGGATGTGGCGGGCATGCAGCCCCCCGATGCTGTGCCCGTTGACGCTCACCGTGCCGCGCGACGGGCGCTCGAGGAGCGCGATCAGCTTCAGCAGCGTGCTCTTGCCGGCACCGGAGCGGCCCGTGATGAACACCAGTTCGCCGCGCCCGACGAAGAAGCTGACGTTGCTCAGCGCCTCGCGGCCGTTCGGGTAGCGCTTGCTGACGCGCTCGAACTGGATCATGCCGGCGCCTCGGCCCCTTCCAGGCGCGAGCCCTCGACCAGCGCCGCAGCGAATGCCTGCGCGTCGAATTCGCCGAAGTCTCCCGGCTGCTCGCCGATGCCGATGAAGCGGATTGGCAACCCCAGACGGCGCGCAATGGCAATGACGATACCGCCCTTGGCGGTGCCGTCGAGCTTCGTGATCACCAGTCCGCTCACCCCTACGGCCTCGTGGAACTGCACCGCCTGCGCGAGCGCGTTCTGACCCTGGTTGGCATCGAGCACGAGCAGCACCTCATGAGGCGCCTGCGGATCGCCGCGTTGCAGGACCCGCTTGATCTTCTTCAGCTCCTCCATCAGGTGCGACTGGCTGTGCAGCCGTCCAGCCGTATCCGCGATCAGCACGTCGGTGCGGCGCGCGCGCGCGGACTGCAGCGCATCGAATACCACCGCGGCCGGATCGGCGCCGGCGTGCTGCGCCACGCAACTCGAAGCGGTGCGCTCGGCCCAGACCCCGAGCTGCTCGATGGCGGCGGCGCGGAAGGTGTCGCCGGCGGCGAGCATGACGCTGCGTCCCTCGTCGCTGAAGCGGCGGGCCAGCTTGCCGATCGTCGTGGTCTTGCCCGAACCGTTGACGCCGACCACCAGGATGGTGAAGGGCTTGCATGCCGGATCGATGCGCAGCGGCTGCGCGCAGGGCGCGAGGATCTCCTCCACCGCCGCGCGCAGTGCACCGATCAGCGCTTCGACGTCGGCGAGCTCCTTGCGCGCCAGGCGTTTGTGCAATCCGGCGAGAATGAATTCCGTGGCTTCGACGCCCACATCGGCGGTGAGCAGCCGCGTCTCGAGCTCCTCGAGCAGCTCATCGTCGATGCGCCGGCCGCGGAACAGGTTGGCCAGATCGAAACTGAGCTTGCCGCGGCCGAGCCGCTGCGTCAGGCGCTTCAGAAAGCCCTGACGTTGGGTCCCGCCGGCGGGGGCTTCTTTGGGTTCTCGTCCGAACATCACGGTGCGCTAGTGTATCGTAGCGGCCCGGTCCGCAGGTTCGAAAGACGGCCCTTGAGTATTCCGACCCAGACGCACCGGCGCGGCAGCGCCGCGCGGGTGCTGCGCATCATCGGCGGCGCGTGGCGGGGACGGCGGCTGCGCTTTCCGGATGCGCCCGCCATCCGCCCCACGCCCGACCGCGTCCGCGAGACGCTGTTCAACTGGCTCGCTCCGGCGGTGAGCGGCGCGCGCTGCCTCGATCTGTTCGCCGGCAGCGGCGCACTCGGCCTCGAAGCGCTCTCGCGTGGCGCCGCGCACGTGACGTTCGTGGAGCGCGACCGCAGCGCCGCACGCGCGATCGAGACCTGCCTGGCGGAGTGGGACCGCGAGCGGCGCTGCGACTGGCGCGTCGTCAGCGCCGACGCGGCGGACTTCCTCGAGGCCCCGGGGCGCCCGTTCGACCTCGTCTTTCTCGATCCGCCGTTCGCCTCCGGCATGCTGCCGGGTGTCGCGGCGCAGCTCGAGCGCGGCGGCTGGCTCTCCGATGCCGCCCGGATCTACCTCGAGTGCCCGGCCGCCGAGCAGCCTGCGGTGCCAGCAAACTGGACGCACGCGCGCGAGAAGCGCTCGGGGCAGGTCGGGTATCATCTGTATTCGCGACACAGGGGGATCGCCGCCGAATGAACCGTCAGGCCGTCTATCCGGGCACTTTCGACCCGATCACCAATGGACACCAGGATCTGGTGCGTCGCGCCGCCAGCATCTTCGAGCGGGTGACCGTCGCCATCGCTGCCAACCCCAACAAAGCCCCGATGTTTCCGCTCGAGGCACGCGTCGACATGGCGCGGCGCGTCCTCAGCGACCTGCCGAATGTGACCGTGCTCGGCTACTCCGGACTGACGGTCGATTTCGCCCGCAAGCAGGGCGCGCACGTCATCGTGCGCGGCCTGCGCGCGGTGTCGGACTTCGAATTCGAGTTCCAGCTGGCCAACATGAGCCGTCATCTGGAGCGGGACATCGAAACTGTCTTCCTGACCCCTCAGGAGCAGTTCACGTTCATCTCCTCGACGCTGGTGCGCGAGATCGCCGTCCTCGGCGGCGATGTGAGCGAGTTCGTGCACCCGCTCGTCGAGGTGGAGCTGCAGAAGCGCCGTAACCCCTGAACGCTCAGCGCTGGCACTCGGGGCAGTAATAGCTCGAGCGGCCGTGCTGGACACGGTGACGGATCGGCGTGGCGCACACGCGGCACGGCTGACCCGTGCGCTCATAGACGAAGAGCTTCTGGCGGAAATACCCCGGCGAGCCGTCCGCGCCGACGTAATCGCGCAACGTCGTGCCGCCCACGCGGATCGCTTGTGCCAGTACCGTACGCACCGCTTTGACCAGGCGCGCCGCTTCGGTTCGCGTCAGACGCCGGGCTTCCCGCCCCGGCCGCACCCTAGCGCGGAACAGCGCCTCGTTGGCGTAGATGTTGCCGACGCCCACCACCAGGCGGCTGTTCATCAACAGCTGCTTCACTGCAAGCCGCCTCCCGCGAGTGAGCTGCCAGAGATACTCGGCGGTGAACGCGGTGTCGAACGGCTCGGGCGCCAAGTCGCGCAGCAGCCGGTGCTCGAGCGGATCTCCTTCGACATAATGCAGGCTGCCGAAGCGGCGCGGGTCGTTGAAGCGCACGATCCGCCCCGAATCCAGGCGCAGATCGTACTGATCGTGCGCGCGCCGCGGCTCCCCGGCGTTCAGCACGCGCAGCGAGCCCGACATGCCCAGGTGCACGATCAGGCTGCCGCGCCCGAGCGCGATGAGCAGGTACTTCGCGCGCCGCCCGACCGACTCGATGCGCAGGCCCGCGAGCCTGTCCGGCAGCGTGCGCGGAATCGGCCAGCGCAACTGTGGCTGGTACAGCTCGAACGCGACGATGGTCTTGCCGAGCACGTGCGGCTCGATGCCGCGGCGCGTGGTCTCGACTTCGGGAAGTTCCGGCATGGGCACTCGCAGCCGGGCGCAGGCCCGCAGCGGGACGGGAGCGTCCAGCGTAGCGGGCAGGCGCGCCGGCCGGAAGAGGCGCCGCGCTACTCGGCGCGCCGGCGCGGCAGCATGCGCCGCAGCA
>JAKADE010000206.1 GCA_021820785.1 Pseudomonadota bacterium | reverse complement strand
TGCGGATCACGCGCTGAATATCGGTGATGAAGATCTTGCCGTCGCCGACCTTGGACGTCTTGGCTGACTTCAGAATGGCCTCGATCACCGCATCGACCAGATCGGAGCGCACCGCCACCTCGATCCGGGTCTTCGGCACGAAGTCCACGACGTACTCGGCGCCGCGGTACAGCTCGGTGTGCCCGCGCTGGCGGCCGAAGCCCTTCACCTCCGTCACCGTCATGCCCGAGACCCCGATCTCCGAGAGTGCGGCGCGCACGTCGTCGAGCTTGAATGGTTTGATGATCGCGGTGACCAGTTTCATGTGCGGGCTCTCCGGTAGGGGCAGTCTCTGGCGTCACGTGCGGCCGCCCGGGGGATCTCCCGCGGGCCGGTCCATCGTGCCACGGCGGATTTTGCAGCTTTCGTGCCATGGGGGGAATGCCCGTAACTGACTGAGTCCGTGATGGTGCGGCATCGAGTCGGTCAGGGGCGCGCACCATTATGGCGCGACCTGCGCTGCGGTGTGCACCAGGACGGGGCGATCCGGCTCAGCCCGGCTGGACCTCCGTGCGGCCGCGGCGCGACGTACCGTGCGCCGCGCCTAGCGACGGCCCGGCCCCGCGGCCGGCGCGGTCCTTTACAAAAAATCTGTACGTTTGTACAGTTCTGCGATGACTTCCCCCTTGCGTGGAGAGACGGTGATGCCCGGACACGGCGCGCTCTCTAATCCCGCCGGCCGATTCGAGCGGCACCGCACCGAGGCCGTCGACGACGGCTGGTTCCAGGAGGCTGCAACCGACGGTCCGCCGCTCACCGTGACCGCCGAGCATGCCCGCGCGCTGATCACCAGCAACGATTCGCCCGACATCCCGTTCGAGCAGTCGATCAATCCGTATCGCGGCTGCAGTCATGCGTGCGTGTACTGCTATGCGCGGCCGAGCCATGCCTACATGGGGCTCTCGGCGGGGCTGGATTTCGAAACCAAGCTCTTCTACAAGGCAGACGCGGCGGCGCTCCTGCGGCGCGAACTCGCGCGGCCCGGATATCGCTGCAAGCCGATCACGCTCGGCGCCAACACCGACCCCTATCAGCCCATCGAGCGCCAGCTGCGCGTCACTCGCGCGATTCTCGAGGTGCTCACGGCCTGCCGCCACCCCGTCACCATCATCACGAAAAGCGCGTTGGTGCTGCGCGAGCTCGATCTGCTCGGTGAGCTGGCGAAACACAACCTGGTGCAGGTCGGCATCAGCATCACGACACTCGATGCCGAAGTGAAGCGGCGCATGGAGCCGCAGACTGCATCACCGGTCGCGCGGCTGCGCACGGTGCGCGAACTCACCGCAGCCGGCATCCCCGCTGGCGTGCTGGTCGCGCCGGTGATCCCGGCGCTCACCGATCACGAGATGGAGCGGATTCTCGAGGCCGCCGCCGCGGCGGGCGCGCGATGGGCCGGATATGTTCTGCTGCGACTGCCCTACGAGCTGCGCACGCTGTTCGGCGAGTGGCTCGCTGCGCACTATCCGGACCGTGCCGCGCATGTGTTGTCCTTGATCCGCCAGATGCGCAATGGGCGCGAGAACGATCCCCGCTTCGGCAGCCGCATGCGCGGTGAGGGCCCGTTCGCCGACATGCTGCGAGTCCGCTTCCAGGCGGCCTGCCGCCGGACGGGATTGAACTCCGGACGGGATGCATCGCTCGAGGTCGGACATTTCCGTCGTCCGGGCGGCAGTGCGCAGCTGGCGCTGGAGTTCTAGTTCCCAAGCGCGTCGCGTCGCGTCGCGTCGCGTCGCGGCTCGGCTCGCCGTCGCTGCGCTACGACGTGCGATCCTGCGCAGGTCGGGCATCCGATGGCGCAGTTGCGGCTGCAGTCACAGCGGCCGGTAACGGAAGCGTGCGACGAGCCGGTGCTGTCCGCAGGGGTAGATGACCCTGACGTGGGTGATGCGCTGTTCGTCGCGCCAGGTATTGCGCTCGATGGCCAGGCACGCGGTGTTGCGGCGGATCGCCAGCCGCCGCGCGATGTCCGCATCGGCATTGAGGGCTCCGATCTGGTGCTCGGCTTCCGTCCACGGAATGCGCTGCAGGAGCCAGCGGCCGGGCGAGATGGCCGTGAACCGCTCGGCCCGTGCCTCGGGCACCGCCTGCAGGTTGATCAGCCGCTCTTCAAGGGCATGGGGTCGCCCGGAGGCGCGATGCAGACCGGTCAGCGCCAGAACCGGTGTGCCGGGCGGTACGCCCAGCGCCCCTGCATCCTCGGTCGTGGCGCGGCGGATGCGTCGCGCGAGCGACTCGTAGGTATAGCGCACGCCGGCCGCCAGCAGCTCGGCTTCGATGTCGTGGATCTCCAGGACCGATTCCTGCGGACGCGGCACGTTCACGGTGGTGCCGGCGCGACGGCGCCGCGTGACCAGCCGCTGCTCGGCCAACGCGCCGAGCGCCTTGCCGATGGTCATGCGCGCGCAGCCGAACGCCCGTGCCAATTCATGCTCGGACGGCAGCCGGTGGCCCGCGGGCCATTCACCGGACACGATCTTCTGCCGCAGCGCTTCGTAGATCTCGCGGGAGCGGGGCACGGTGCCGGTGCGTGCCGGCGGGGAAGCAGCGCCGCCTTTCATGTCATGCCGTCTGCAGCAGCCGGCCCATCGTGCGGCGATAGGCGGCGTTGATCCGATCACGGTCTCTGTGTCTGCCGTTCTCTACGAGGTGCTCACCGCCCGCGATGACGTCCTTGATCAGGGAGCGGCCCGATGCAAACACCCAGGTGTCGATCGCAGAGTCCGCGGTGCGCCCGGTCAGATCCGGATGCTGCGCATCCAGGCCTATGAAGTCCGCACGGCAGCCTGTCGCGATGGCGCCTACGGGCAGCGCGAGCGCCTGGGCGCCGCCGCGCAAGGCCTCTGCCAGCAGGCTCGCGCCGCTCGAGGGTTGATCGGCGCGCGCCAGCACGTTGCGCGCCCGGCGTGCCAGCCGCTGTGCGTACTCCAGCTGGCGCAATTCCCCGGCCGCATCGAGCCGGATGTGCGAGTCGGTACCGATCCCCCACCGGCCTGCCGCGTGCGCATACGCCGCGGACGGGAAAATGCCATCGCCGAGATTGGCCTCGGTGACCGGACACAGCCCGGCCACTGCGCCGCTGCCCGCCAGTTCGCGGATCTCCAGATCGGTCAGATGGGTGGCATGCACCAGGCACCAGCGCGCATCGACGTTGGCGTGCCGAAGCAGCCACTGCACCGGGCGCATGCCCGTGAACGCCACGCAGTCTTCGACTTCCTTCGTCTGCTCCGCGGCGTGAATGTGCACCGGGCCATGGGGGTGGCCGTCGAGCAGTCGCGCCAGGTGCGGGGCGGTGACCGCGCGCAGAGAGTGCGGCGCGATGCCGACGTTGCGGGCGCCACTCACGGGAACCGCCGCGCGGATCCGCGCGCTGATGCGCTCGAATTCCTCCAGGTCGGTAATGAACCGCCGCTGGCCTGCGGTGGGTGCGGCACCGCCGAACTGGCTCGACTCGTAGAACACCGGCAGGAGCGTCAGTCCCATGCCGGTGGCGTCGGCCGCGGCCGCATGGCGCAGCGCCAGCTCCGCCGGGTCCTCGTACAGAACGCCGTGCGGATCGCGGTGCAGGTAGTGGAACTCTCCGACCGAGGTGAAGCCCGCTTCGAGCAGGTCCGCGTAGGTATAGGCGGCGATGATCTCGAGGTCATCGGGGTCGATACGCTCGAGAAAGCGGTACATCACCTCGCGCCAGGACCAGAAATCGTCCGTGCCGCTCGGACCGCGCCGCTCGGCGAGCCCCGCCATGGCGCGCTGGAACGCGTGACTGTGCAGATTCGGAACGCCCGGCAGGGCGAGCGCAAGGTGAACGTCCTGCGGGGCGGCGGCGGCGCCGCACGCCACCTCGCAGATCAGGCCGGCGCGCACCGTCACGCGGACCTTGCGCCGCCACCCGGCCGGCAGCCATGCGGTGTCGAAGAAGAATGTCCGGTTCATGCTGCGCTCGGTCCGCCCGCGCCCCGGGGGGTTTCGCGATATGTCTAGGCATATTAGAATTTGGCTAGGCAAATGAAAAGGCCCCGGCAGTGCAATTCGATCGTTTGTGGCGCGGCGCGACCCTGGCGACTCTCTCGCCGCGGCTGCCGGGCATCGGTCTGATCGAGCGCGGTGCGCTCGGCGTCGCGGACGGGCGGATCGTGTTCGCGGGTCCCGCCGCGGAGCTGCCCGCCGGCGCCCATGCGCGCGAGGAGGTCGATCTCGGCGGCCGCCTGGTCACCCCGGGTCTGATCGACTGTCACACGCATATCGTGTTCGGCGGTGAGCGCAGTGCGGAGTTCGAGATGCGTCTCGCCGGAGCCGACTACCAGAGCATTGCCCGTGCCGGCGGAGGCATTCTCTCCACCGTGCGCGCCACCCGCGCGGCCCCGGAGCAGACCCTGCTGAGTGCGGCTGCGGAGCGGCTGCGCGTACTGATGGCCGAGGGCGTCACCACGGTGGAGATCAAGTCCGGTTACGGCCTGGACGTGACGCACGAGCTGCGCATGTTGCGTGTGGCGCGCGCGCTGGGGCGCAAGTTGCCGCTCGGGATCGTCACCACGCTGCTCGCTGCCCACGCCGTACCGCCGGATATGGACCGCGGCGCGTACCTGCGCGCCATCCGCGAGGAAATGATTCCTCGGGCGGCAGCCGAAGGTCTGGCCGATGCCGTCGACGGCTTCTGCGAGCACATCGCCTTCAGCCCCGAGGAGCTGCGCAAAGTGTTTATGGCCGCGCGCCATCACGGTTTGCCGGTGAAGCTGCACGCCGACCAGCTCTCCGACGGCGGTGGCGCCGCGCTTGCGGCGCAACTCGGCGCCCTGTCGGCCGATCACCTCGAATGGACGAACGAAGCAGGCGTCGCGGCGATGGCGCAGGCCGGCACTGTCGCGGTGCTGCTGCCGGGGGCGTTCTATTGTCTGCGCGAGCGGCAGTGTCCGCCGCTTCAGGCGCTGCGTCGCCACGGCGTGCGCATCGCGCTGGCGACCGACTGCAATCCCGGGACCTCGCCGCTGCTCTCGATCCTCACGGCCATGAACCTCGGCGCAATCCAGTTCGGTCTGACCGTGGAGGAGGCGCTGGCGGCCGTGACCCGCGAGGCGGCGTTCGCCCTCGGGCGCCAGCACGACATCGGGACGCTCGAACCCGGCAGGTCCGCGGACCTGGCCATCTGGAACGCGTCCCGCGCAGCCGAGCTCGTCTACTGGATCGGCCGCAATCCCCTGTATGCCCGCATTTGGAGGGGCCATTGAGTTCCATCGTGATGACACCCGGCCGGGTCCCGCTGGCCGACTGGGCCGCGATTTACCGCGGCAGCCCCGTCAGGCTCGATGAGCGTTGCTATGCCGGGATCGCGCGCGGCGCAGAGTCCGTCACCCGCATCGTGGCACGCGGCGAGCCCGTGTACGGAATCAACACCGGATTCGGCAAGCTCGCCAGCGTGCGCATCGAGGCGGCCGATCTGGCCCGCCTGCAGCGCAATATCGTCCTGTCGCACTGCGCCGGGGTGGGGGAGATCATGCCCGCTCCCGTCACGCGCCTGATGTTGGCCCTGAAGATTGCCAACGTCGCGCAGGGCGCCTCCGGGGTGCGCCCCGAAACGGTCCGGCAGCTCTGCGCGCTGCTG
>JAKADE010000205.1 GCA_021820785.1 Pseudomonadota bacterium | reverse complement strand
CCGGCTGCTGCGCCGGGTGCGCGATTACGCTCAGGTTAAGGCAGACGGGCGTATCGTTGCGGCCGTGGCCGAAGCGGCGCTCGATTTGCTGGAGGTCGATCCGCAGGGGTTCGACACCCTCGATCGCAAGCTCCTCACCACCGTCATCGACAAGTTCGACGGCGGTCCGGTGGGCATCGAGAGCATCGCAGCGGCGGTCGGGGAGGAGCGCGGCACGCTCGAGGACGTGATCGAACCGTTTCTGATTCAGCAGGGCTTCCTGGTGCGCACCGCGCGCGGCCGCATGGCCACGCGCAGCGCCTACGAGCATTTCGGCCGCACGCCGCCGGAGCGGCTCGCCGGGTCGCTGACGCAGTTTGAGGAGAATCCATGAGCGAGTTCAGCTGGCCGGCGCGGGTCTACTGGGAGGACACCGACGGCGGCGGCATCGTTTATTATGCCAACTACCTGCGTTTCCTCGAGCGCTCGCGCACCGAGTGGCTGCGCTCGCTCGGATTTTCGCAACAGGAGATGGCGCGGGAACCCGGCGTGCTGTTTGCGGTCGTGAACGTATCGGTGGACTACCGCCGGCCGGCGCGACTCGACGATGAGCTGCTCGTGACCTGCGAGCCGCGCCCCGACGGCGCGGTGTGCATGCGTTTCGCGCAGCGCATCCTGCGTGCGGGGGAGGCCGAGCCGCTGGTGACCGCCGAGGTCAGGGTAGCCTGCGTCGATGCGCGCACGATGCGGCCGACGAAGCTGCCCGAGAACCTGCGTGCGGCGCTGAACTAACCGGGAGTGAGCCAAAACCTCATGAGTGGACATCTGTCGCTGATTCAGCTCGTCGTCCAGGCGAGCTTCGTGGTGCAAATCGTGATCGGGCTGCTGATGCTGGCCTCGCTCACCTCCTGGGCCATCATCTTCCGCAAGCGGCTGCTGCTCGGGCGGGCGCGCCGCGAGGCCGATCAGTTCGAGAACAATTTCTGGTCCGGCGGGGATCTGGCGCAGCTGTACCGGGCGATCGAGTCGCACGGCGGGGCGAGCGGCATGGCCAGCATCTTCGAGATGGGCTTTCGCGAGTTCGCCCGCCAGCGCCAGCAGGGTGCCGGATCGACCGATCTGGTGCTCGAGGGCTCCCGCCGCGCCATGCGCGTGGCGCAGCTGAAGGAGATCGACCGGCTCGAGCACAGCCTCGCCACCCTCGCCACGGTCGGCTCGACCAGTCCGTACGTGGGCCTGTTCGGCACGGTGTGGGGCATCATGAGCGCGTTCTCCTCCCTGGGTGACGTGCGCCAGGCGACGCTGGCGGCAGTCGCCCCGGGAATCTCCGAGGCGCTCATCACCACCGCGATCGGTCTGTTCGCGGCCATCCCGGCGGTGGTCGCCTACAACCGCTTCGCCGACCAGGTCGGGCGGCTCGAGGTGCGCTTCGACGCGTTCATGGAGGAGTTCTCCACCATCCTGCAGCGCCACGCCACGCGTGGCGTGGCTGCGGCACCGACGGTGAGCGCCGCGGGCGGCGCCCCGATGGTGGCGCCGGCGGCCCCGAAGGGCCGCTAGGAGCGCGCCATGGCTCAGGTCTCGCGCGGGCGCAGGCTGATGGGGGAGATCAACGTCGTGCCGTACATCGACGTGATGCTGGTGCTGCTCATCATTTTCATGATCACCGCCCCGCTGCTCACCCAGGGCGTGAAGGTGACGCTGCCGCATGCGGCCGCCAAGACGCTGTCAACGGGCAAGCAAAGCCCCATCGTGCTGTCGGTGACTCGCAGTGGCGGGCTGTATCTGGCGGTGGGTACGCGGCCGGCGTTCGGTCCGGCGAGCGCGAACGACGTTGAGTCGCACGTCGCTGCTGCGCTGCAGTCCGACCCGACCCGCCCGGTGATGATTCGCGCCGACACGGCGGTGTCTTACGGGGTGATCGTCCGGGCGATGGTGCTCCTGCAGGACGCCGGAGCACGCAAGGTCGGCTTCATGACACAGCCGCCGGCCGGCCGGTCGAACCCTTGACGAGGCGGCCCACCATGTCCGAGTCCGCGCGCGACCGCTGGCTGTCGATCGGCATGTCCGTGCTGCTGCACGGCACCATCATCGGGCTGCTCGGCTACGGCTGGTGGCGCTACGAGCACCGGCCGATCACCCCGAGCGTGTCGCTCGATGCCACGGTGGTCGATGCCCATTCCCTCAAGGGCGCCGGTGTGGCGCCGAAGCCGACACCGGAGCCGGCTGTGCCGCCGCCGGCGAGCGTGCCGCAGGGACCGCCGGCCCCGACCCCGCAGGAACAGGCGCTGCGCCAGCAGGCCGCCGAAGCCGAACAGCAGCGCCTCGCGGCGGCGCAGGCCGAGCAGCAGCGGTTGAAGGCACAGCGTGCCGCCGAGGCCAAGGCACAGGCGAAGGCCGAGGCCAAAGCGCAAGCCAAGGCCAGGGCCAAGGCAGAGGCCGAAGCGAAGGCGAGAGCGCGGGCGAAGCAGCGCGCCGAGGCGAAGAAGCGGGCAGAGGCGCGCAAGCGCGCGGCCGCGCGGAAGCTCGCCGAGGAGCGCAAGCTCGCCGCGGAACGGGCCGCGAAGGCCCGCGCGCAGCGTATTGCGCAGCTGCAGCAGGCGCTGCGCGAGGATGCGCAGTCGAACGCCCAGATGCGCTCGGCCGTCGCCGGGTGGATCACGGAGGTGACGCAGCGGGTCGAGGCCGCGTGGATCAAACCCCCGACGGCGCGGTCGAACCTCAGTTGCACGATCCGGGTCGTCCTGGTGCCGGGCGGTGCGGTGAGCAGCGTCAGCCTCGGCTCCTGCAATGGTGACGAGGCCGTGCGCGAGTCCATCGAAGCGGCCGTCTACCGCGCCTCGCCGCTGCCGCCGCCGCCGGATCCCGACCTGTATCACCAGCAGATCAATTTCGTGTTCGCGCCCAATTCGAACTGAGAGCGATGACACCCATGACCAGAATCGCCCGCATGCGTACCGCCGCGATCGCGGCACTGCTTGTCCTCGGCGGTCTGCCGGCGGCGCAGGCCCAGCTGACCATCAAGATCACCTCCGGGGTGACCCACCCGGTGCCGATCGCCGTCGTGCCGTTCGCCCAGACGAGCAGCGCGACGGTCGATGTCGCCTCAGTGGTACAGCATGATCTGGTCGGCAGCGGGCGCTTCAGCGGCCTGGCGGCCGCGCAGATGCCGGCCACACCGCACCACGCCGCGCAGGTCTCGTTCCCGGCATGGAAGGCCACGGGGGTCGATTACCTGGTGGTCGGGCGCGTCAAGCCGATCGGCAACGGCGAGCTCGCCGTCGACTTCAACCTGCTCAACGTCCTGACCGGCCAGAGCGTGGTGCGCAAGCGTTTCATGGGCTCGCCTGCGGTGCTGCGCAACGCCGCGCATCGCGTCAGTGATGCGATCTATCAGGCGATCACCGGGATCCGCGGTGCATTCGACACCCGGATCGCCTACGTGGCGGTGGTCGGCAGCGGTGCGGCGCAGCGCTTTCAGTTGGTCGTGGCGGATGCGGATGGCTACAATCAGCACCTTATCCTCGAGTCGCGCTTCCCGATCATGTCCCCGGTGTGGTCACCGGACGGAAAATGGCTCGCCTACGTCTCATTCGAAGATCACCTCTCGGCGGTGTACCTGCAGCGGGTGCGCACCGGGCAGCGTTACCGTGTCTCGGCGCGCGCCGGGGAGAACGGCTCGCCGTCGTTCTCGCCGAACGGGCAGGAGCTCGCGCTGACGCTCAGTGGCGTGTCGGGCTATCCGCAGATCTATGTGCTGAACCTGCACACGCACCAGTTCACGCGCATCACGCATACGCCGGCGATCAATACCGGGGCGACCTGGGCGCCGGACGGCCGTGCGCTTTATTTCACGTCCGACCGGGCCGGCTCGCCGCAGATCTATCGCAAGTCGCTCACGCCCGGCAGCCTGCCGCGACGCATCACCTTCACCGACGGGTACAATGCCGACCCGCACGTCTCGCCGGACGGAACGCATCTGGCGGTGGTGACGCAGGTGGACGGGCAGTACTGCATCGCCGTGCAGAACCTCAAGACGGGCAACTTCCGCGTGCTGACGCACGGGCCGCTCGACAGCACGCCGAGCTTTGCGCCGAACGGCGCGGAGCTCATCTACGCCAATCGCCCGGGCAGCGGTTCGGAGGCGATTCTGGCGACGACCTCGGTCGATGGGCTGACGGGCATGACGCTCAAGCCCACACACGGGCAGATACAGGATCCGGCCTGGGGGCCGTTCCCCCAGCATTCGCAGTAAGGTTCGAGAAGCGCAGTCCCTGACGGGCCGCGCGAGTGTGTCACAACAGAGCGCCGGGGAGCCGGCGTACAACGGAGAAGGGTGTTATGCGTCGCATTGTTACGGTGATGGTGTTGGCCGCGGCTCTGGGTCTGGCGGCCTGCGCGAGCAAGCCGGTCAAGCCGGCCAGTTCGCAATCGGCGGCTGCCGGCAGCGGTGCCGCCAGTCAGGGCGCCAACTCGGGCGCAAACGCCGGGGAAGGCTCGCTCGGCAATCAGAGCTCGGTGCCGGGCCCGCAGCAGGGTCTGCTCGCGGACCGTACCATTCACTTCGCATTCAATAGCGCGGTCATCCGCGGACACGGCATCGCAGTGGTCGCGGCCCATGCGAAGTATCTCGCCGATCATGCGAATGCACGCGTTCGGCTCGAAGGCAACACCGATGATCGCGGCTCGCCGGAGTACAACATCGGTCTCGGCATGCGGCGCGCCGAATCGGTCCGCCAGGCGATGCTGCTGCAGGGCGTCTCGCCGAATCAGATCACCGTCGTGAGCTACGGCGAGGAGCGGCCGGTCGATCCGGCCAACAATCCGATCGCCTGGGCCAAGAACCGTCGCGTCGACATCGTCTATCTGACGCCGACGCAGCCGGCTCACTGAGCGGGGCGCGGGAGTTCCCATGCGTGCTCTGCGCGTGCTGGCGCCGGCTGCGGCGCTGCTGGTGACGCTGCTCAGCGGCTGTGCCACCGGTCCGGATCCCACTCAGGTACGGCTCGATAACCTCGACGCGCGGGTGGGCAAGCTCGAGCAGTTCGTCTCGAACGGCAGCCTCGTGCAGCTCGCCCAGCAGCAGAACGCGCTGCAGGCCGAGGTGCAGAGCCTGCGCGGCCGGGTCGACAGCCTGCAGGAGCACGACCGGCGCTTCAGCCAGCAGCAGCGAGCGCTGTATGCGGACCTGAACAAGCGCATGGGCGCGCTCGAGCGCGCCACCGCCGCCGAATCGGCGGCGATCAACGCGGCGGCACAAGGCTCCGCCGGCGCCGGCAGCGGCGCCGGCGCCTCGGGCGGCGACGGCTCATCGGGTGCGCCTCCCGCGGGCGGCGGTTCAAGTTCGCTCGCCGGCATGATGTCCGGGGTCAGCCCGACGCAGCAGTCGGTCTACCAGCAGGCCTTCGATGCGCTGAAGTCCGGCAGCTATTCGGTGGCGATCAGCGGGTTCAAGGGGTTCCTCAAGACCTACCCCACGAGCGCGCTGGCGCCGAACGCCGAGTACTGGCTCGGTGAGGCGCACTACGTGAACCAGGACTTCGGGCAGGCCGAGAAGTGCTTCCGCATCGTGCTGAAGCGCTGGCCGGATTCGGGCAAGGCGGCCGCGGCGATGTTCGATCTGGGCAATACCCTGATCGCTCAGGGCCGCACGCGCGAGGGACACGC
>JAKADE010000204.1 GCA_021820785.1 Pseudomonadota bacterium | reverse complement strand
GCGATTCGAGCTGCAAGGGCTGCACAGCGGCCTTACAAGGTATCCGACGAGAAGGGCCTATATCTTCTCGTCAAGCCAACTGGGGCGCGTCTCTGGCGCTATAAGTGCCGGCACGCGGGGATTGAGAAGCTTCTCGTGATCGGCCGTTACCCGGATGTGTTACTCAGGGAGGCGCGTGGTCGACGCGACGACGCCCGGAAGCTGGTCGCAAACCACGTCGACCCCAGCCTCAAGAATAGGATGCCAGTCAGGTAGTCGACATGAAGAGAAGTTTCAAGCCGCACGAGCTCATTGTTCTGACTGCGGTTCTAATCTCAGTGGTTTTGCCGGCAGTTGCTTACGCGGGGACGAGAGCAGGACAAGACCGGAGCGTGCTCGCTTCGGTGCTAGGTGTAACGTGCAAATACCTAGGTCGCACAGGGGAAAGGCGGTTTGAGGTCCTGGATGCAGAGTCTACGGATTTGCAACAGGTGATCGGTTCGAAACCCGAATTGCCGGAGGCATATTTGGACGCTTTCCGGGATCTATTGAGGCGCAATTCATCGAGGAAGAGACTCCCGGCAGGGATTGCGTGTAGTCACATCAGAGTTGTGAGTCATGAACGCATAGAGGAACTGCTTTCTCACCAAGCATCGGCGTGGCGTAATTTCTATGCAGCGTTCCCAGGTGCTGAGGGGATCATTGGCGTCTCTCTTCCGGGTTATTCTGCAGACGGAAGGCGGGCAGTGGTGTATCGAGATGGTGGCTGTGGCGATCTTTGTGAGGCAGGATTTCTGGTGCTGCTGCGCAAACACGGAAGCGCGTGGATAGTAGAAAGGTCAGTTGGCGTTTGGATCTCATGAGCCGTACGCATCATTATTTGTATGAATGTAGACACGTGAATGTTCGGCGGAACACGCTGATCTATTTGCCTTCTACGAGATCAACGGTAACGCCGATGCGGCGTCGCTTCGGTTGAGGCGAGGTCATGAGCTGGCGGATGGCCGAGAGCACGTTGGCGATGGCCTAATGGTGTGTGGTGAGGGTCTTCTTGATGCGCGTCGAGCTCATAGAGACGGCGGGCGAGGTCCTTGTTCGAGACGACGATTTCACGCTGCGTCAGGCAAGACGCGGATTACCGGACGGCTTCCTAAAATCATGAAGAACCCTGCCGCCCTCGAGCTGCGGCGCATGCAGATGGTCTCGGAGGTTGGCTCCGAGAACAACGGGAGGCGCGCCGGGTCACGCCGAAAAGCCTGGCGGCCTGGGCTCGGTTGTTCTTGGCGCGGGCAATATGCTCCTGCAGGGCCATCGTAAGTGTTGAGCGCAGCTTCATGTGCTGTGCTTGCTCTCTGGTCTCGTCGATCGCGTCCCAGACACTGTCATGGCGATTGCGGATCATGAGCGTGATTCTCTTACCAATCTCCGGAATCGCCAGGCTGCCGCATTGATGTCGGAATCGCGTGTGTGTGGCGTCCGCCTTTGGAAGCAGTGCAGCGCGTAAAGGGCGGAGGCGAAATTCGCACCGAATATCACTCGCAACGCTCCGGCGGTATCCGTGATGTGGATTACCCGCTGGCGCCGCGGCGCTCCGCTGATGGAGGCGAAGTTCGACTGGTGGCGGTGGAACTCGAGTGGCGGTGAGTCTAGAGCCAAACACGAAGGGAAGTGTAAGTTATTGAAGTGGCACGTAATTGTTCCCTGGGTGGTGTGACCGGAGTGCCTGCGGTTTGCGTGCTCTCGCGGCAGGGGCAGCAGCCGAGGGGTCGCCTATGATCGGAGGTGATTCGCTCGATCCGCCGTGCGCGAATCGCGTGCGCACCCCATAATTCAGGGTATGGACCACAGTAGCAATATACTGCCGATTTCAGGTCAGGTCGCAATCCCGCTGAATGAGATCGAGATGACCGCCATGCGCGCCCAAAGTGCCGGTGGTCAGAACGTCAATAAAGTCTCGAGTGCGATTCACCTGCGCTTCGATATCGGCGCCTCTTCTCTGCCCGCATTCTACAAGGAGCGGTTGCTGCGCCTGACCGATCAGCGCATCAGCAAGGAGGGGGTGCTGATCATCAAATCGCAGCAGCACCGCACCCAGGAGCGCAATCGCGCCGCGGCGCTGGAGAGGCTTCAGGAGCTGATCCGCAGTGTCTCGGTCGTGCCCAAGAAGCGCATTGCCACCCGGCCGACGGCGGGTGCGCGAAAGCGGCGTCTGGAGTCTAAGGACAGGCGGGGCAGGACCAAGGCATTGCGCCGTAGTGTCGACGATTAAGGAGCGGTGCGGCGCTCATTGAAGGAGAGAGCCATGAGGCACCTCGTGCGGTTCATGTTGATGGGCTGGGTCGTGTGTGTGGCAGGTCCTGCGACTGCCGGGAATCTGGCGATGACGGCGACAGCTCATCCGGACCACATGCCGAAACCAATTCGATTCATGGGTAGGCAATTCGTCCTGAGTCGCAGCGTCAGTAAGGGGATCGGCGTCAGCACTGTGTATGTTCCGTCAGGCCTGCGTCATGGCAAGGCGCGCGAATTGCTCATGATCAACTACACGCTGAGCCACGGCCCGAATCACTCTCCGGTTACCGCGCGGCAGATCGCCGCCAAGATGGTCAACACCTTTCACATGATGCACTCGCCGTGGGTATTTCCCTTTGCGATTCCGGACCGTCGCTCGCCCGGACAGTTCATCTATGTCGTCAATGCGATGCTGTTGTTGCCGTCTTCGCGACAGACTGCCCTCATCGTGGCGCGGGTGCGCGCACTGGAAGGCGGGAAATGGATTGTGGGCGTCATCTTTCAACGCGTCGGTCGCGCGCACTGGTCTCGAAGTATGAAGCTCGGCACGGCGCTGGCGCCGGATAGGCACTGGTTGCAGCGGAACCTGCAGGCGGTGGCGAAGGCATTGACGGATGTGCATCCGCCGTTGCCGCCGCCAGTGTTGCGCAGTGGGTCGAGTTGAGCGGCTTTGGGTGGGCGCCTATCGCGTGCGACTGCCGCAGTCCTGAATCGAGTGCTCAGGCGGCCTCTCGTGCAGCACGTCGGTCTGCGAAAAGTCGCGTCCCTTGAAGAGCAGCGGAGCGGTGAGGGCGCTCGACAACGCATATGAAAAGCAGTCGCCGAAATTCAATCCGGCCGGATGGCGACCTTTGCCGAATCGGCGGAAGGCATCCCGCGCGATCCGAGCTTGTTCCACATCGACCGGGACGATGGTGATTTGAGCCCGGGCGATGAAGTGATCCAAATCTCTGAGCGCCTCTGCACCGTAGCGTGATTCCAGAATCATCGAGCACTCGAGGAAGGTAGCGGCAGACATCAGCCGTCGAGCCGTGGCCTCAATGGCCTCGTTGAATGATCGACGTTCCGGTTCGTCCTGCAGGATGGCGAGCAGCGCGGATGTATCGATGACCATCAGCGCGGAAGTCCGTGCTCGTCATAGCCCAGGATCTGTTCGTCGCTGCGCGGGTCGAGGACCGGCAAGGCCGCGCAGTGCAGCGCGATGTCGTCCAAATCATCGGCGAGCCCGCGTTTGCCTCGGGTGTGCCGGAGACGCTCCAGACGTTCCTTGAGGGCCTGAGTGACGGCCTCCGTTTTGGTCTCTCCGGTCAATTTCGCCAGCTGTGCAGCCAACGCTTCCGTCAGCGGATTTCGGATATTCAGGGGCACGATTCACCACAGCTACGCGTCAATCTACACAGTATCATAACCCTCACGGATGTGCTAACGGCAAGGGGCCGATCGTTGAACCTCGGAAGGTTCGACCGAGGCGGGACAACCGAGGCGGCTTGGGTTGCGGTTCGTCGGCGTCAGACCGCTCTCGGGTGAGGTACGGAAGGGGATGGCGCGCGGCGAGGGTGAGTTGCCGAGCGTCGAGCGCTGTGAAGCGGGCTGTCTCCCCGGTTGATCGCCGTATCGAGCGATCGATGCGGGCCCCGGCAGGACCGGTGCGGCCGGCGTGTGCTCATGGCTTCAAATGCTGCAGCACCAGCGAGGCCATGGCGTGCGCGTGCTCCGCTTCCCGGCTGTGAAGACCTTTGGCAACGCCGAGTTGATCGGCGCGGGAGCGATTCTGGCTCACTTTAAATTTTCCCTCGAGCCTGGAGACCGAGATTTCAATGCCGATGATGCCGGTGCGCATCCGAGCGATGTAGTCGCTCGGCGCGTCGGAGATCTGCCAAGGCATTTCCTCGCGTGCCTCGTGGTGGCGGGTCAGTTCCGTGACGTGTTCGAGCAGCCAGCCTCGATCCTCGATGGCGCGAGGTTTGCCGTATGCGTGCACCACCGCATAATTCCACGTCGGTACGACCTTGCCATCGGTATGTTTGCTCGGGTACCACGAGGGCGTGATATAGGAGTCCGGACCGCGGAATATGACCAGAACTTCGGTGTGATCAGTGAAATGCGTCCAGAGAGGATTTGACCTGGACACGTGTCCGCACAGGGTTCCATGCGGGCCGCGCTCGGCATGAAATACGAGCGGGAGATGGTCCGCACAGAGTTCGGTACCGCAGAGGCTCACGAGCGTGGCGAACGTGTGCGTGTACATCAGGTCGTGGAGCACACTCAGTTCTGTCTCACGAAACGACTCCGGGCAGTACATTCTGAGTGTCTCCTCGTGGCGATCAGCTGTTCAGGTCTATGGTCCAGGTGACCGGCACTTCGGTATCGAGCGAGGAACGGACGCTGCAGTACTTGTTGACCGACAGTTCGACGGCGCGCTGGACTTTCTCGAGTGTCGAGCCCGGTGCCGTGATCCGGAAGTGCAGATTCGCGGCCGCCAGATGCCGGGGTACTGATTCAACACGCATCGCCTCGACACGCACCGAGAGTGATTGAACCGGCGTGCGCTGCTTGTTCAGGATCGTGACGACATCCACGGATGCGCAGGACGCGATCGCCGCCAGCAGCAGATCGAATGGACTCGGAGCGCTTTGCGCGTCGCCGTCGATGCGGACTTTGGGTCCATTCGGGCGGCCAGCCTCGAAGGTCAGGCCATTGACCCAGTCGAGATCGATGGGGGTGTGAGGAGAGGCGGCTGCGGTGGGACTGTTCATCGGTCACTCCGGATGCAATCGGGTCGGGCCGATCCGCATGATCTGCGTTTCGCGCCCGCAGCGCGGCTACTGCGCCGGCGGTGCGCGTCGGGGCACCTGACGGCGAGCAATGCAGCCGTGTTAAGGGGTACGGATTTCGTTCAGTGGGCCGGCCCAGCATAGCGTAGCGAGCGTTGATCGGGCAAAGCGTAGTGGCGCTGTGCGAGGGGATGCCCCGCACGCACCCGCGGGTGTCGGTCCGAACCATGGACCATGGACTGCACTCGGTTTGCGCTACGGTGGGGGTCAGCTGTGACGCTTTGATGGGAGAGGTGACTCAGTCTGTTTCTGAGGCGGCACGGAAACTCGTGCCCAGATGCGAGCCTGTGCTGAAATAGTTGCGGAACACGTAGAAGAGTGGCGACCAGACGCCGATGTCGAAACGTGTGCCACTGGAATTGAGAACATCGCGCCGGGCGTGGACCAGGAGCTTTCGGGTCTCAACGTATAAAAATGGAGCGTCTTCACTCGCGTGGTGCATCGCGATCACCGCGGCTTCGATCTGGACCGGACATTCCGCGACCCGTACAGGGGCGACGCACTGCGCCGGCAGCGCACTGAAGCCGGACGCGGCGAACTTGTCGTTCGCGTAG
>JAKADE010000203.1 GCA_021820785.1 Pseudomonadota bacterium | reverse complement strand
CCACGAGCTGCTGGTGCACTACGCACGCCAGGGGCTGCGGGTGGCCCGGCTCAAGGGCGGCGACCCGTTCGTCTTCGGTCGGGGCGGCGAGGAAGCCGAATGCCTCAGCCAACACGGCATCCCGTACGTCATCGTGCCCGGCATCACCGCAGCGCTCGGGGCGGCGGCCGCCGCCGGGATCCCGCTCACCCATCGTGAGGCGGCGCAGAGTGTCACCTTCGTCACCGGACATCCGCTGAAGGACGATACGCTCGACTGGAGCGCGCTCGCCCGGGACCACCAGACTGTGGTGTTCTATATGGGCGTGGCGCACCTGCGGCACATCTGCACCCGCCTCACGGCGGCCGGCGCCCGCGAGGGCCAGCCGGCGGCGCTCATCGAGCGGGCGACCCTCCCCGGACAACGGGTGCTGCGCGGGACGCTCGCCAGCATTGCGACGCTCGCCGAGCGCGCCCACATCAGCGCGCCGGCCCTGCTGGTGGTGGGCGAGGTGGCGGCGCTTGCACATCTGGGCGGCGCGAGCGACAGTGCCGATGAGCCCGCGGCCGAGCGTGTCGCGGCACTTCGCCCCCTGGAGAGTGTGCATGAGTTTTGATGCGGGGTTCGTGAGCGCCGTCGGTCAGACGCGCCTGATCCGGCTGCGGCGCGTCAGCGAGGAGACCGGCTGCGAGATTTACGGCAAGGCCGAGTTCACCAATCCGGGCGGTTCGGTCAAGGACCGGGCGGCCCGTGCCATCGTGCTCGCGGCCGAGCGCAGCGGCGCGCTCGCCCCGGGCGGAACGGTGGTCGAGGGAACGGCGGGCAATACCGGCATCGGACTGGCGCACATGTGCAATGCGCGCGGCTACCGCTGCGTGATCGTGATGCCGGACAACCAGTCGCCGGAGAAGTACGCGCTGCTCGAGGCGCTCGGCGCCGAAGTGCACAAGGTGCCGGTGGTCCCCTACAGCCATCCGAATCAATACCAGAAAGTCGCCGGCCGGCTCGCCGAGCGGCTGCCGAACGCGATCTGGGCCAACCAGTTCGACAACACCGTCAACCGCCAGGCGCACATCGAGACGACGGGACCGGAAATCTGGGAGCAGACCGGCGGGCGGATCGACGCGTTCACCTGCGCGGCCGGCACCGGCGGGACGTTTGCCGGCGTCTCGCACGCGCTCAAAGCCAGGCGCCGCAGCATCCGCTGCGTGCTCGCCGACCCGCCCGGCAGCAGCCTGTACGAATACGTGCGCAGCGGCACGCTGAAGGCGACCGGATCGGGCTCGATCACCGAAGGGATCGGCATCGGGCGCGTCACGGCCAACCTGCAGGATGCGCCCATCGATGACGCCGTGCACATCGAGGACGCCGAGACGGTCCGTCAGGTCTACCAGCTGCTGCATGAGGAGGGTCTGTTCCTCGGCAGCACCAGCGGCATCAACGTGGCGGCCGCCCGCGCCGTTGCCCGCGAGCTCGGCCCCGGTCACACCGTGGTCACCATGTTGTGCGACGGTGGCGCCAAATATCAGTCGCGCCTGTTCAATCGCGCGTGGCTCGCGCAGAAGGGACTCACCGCAGCGGCGAACATCGGCCGCGGCGCAGAGCCGCTCGACCTGCGCACCGTGATGAACGGCTGATCTTCACCATGCACCTTCCGGGGCTGAGCGTTCCGCGCGGTCTGGCGGCGTTCGCACTGCTCGCCGCGGCCCACACGGCCCCCTGGGCCGCCGGTCGCCTGCTCGGCCCGCACTGGGCCGCACCGATCGACGGCGGCGCGGTCCTGCCCGACGGGGCCCGACTGTTCGGGGCACACAAGACCTGGCGCGGCGCGCTGGCGGCGCTCGGGGTGTGCACGCTCATCGCGGCGCTGCTCGGCTATACGGCCGGCCTCGGCCTGGCGTTCGCGGCGCTCGCCATGGCGGGCGACCTGCTCTCGAGCGCGCTGAAGCGCCGCCTTCGCCTTGCGCCCGGCCGCGAGGTGCCGGGCCTGGATCAGCTTCCCGAAGCGCTCCTGCCGCTGCTCACCCTCGCCGGTCCGCTCGGGATCGGCTGGGTGAACGCCACGCTCATCAGCATCGTCTTTGCGCTTCTGGATCTGGCGGCCATTCCCCTGCGACACCCCGGACGGACCCGCCGGCCGCCGCGCTGAGCCGCACGCAGGCTGCACAGCGCCCCGAGCGAAGCGTCACGCCCCATCATGGTCCGGGCGATGCCCGGTGTGACCCGCAGGCATCTCGGACGCCCGTACCTTGACCCATCGTTCGAATACAGGTACCTTGTTTTACCAAGGTAGCATATCAAGCCCATGTCGGACGATCCCAAACTGGTCGCCTTGCGCAAGGGATTCCTCGAATTCCTGGTGCTGCGCATCATCAGCGGCGCGAGTGTCTACGCCGCCGACATTCTGAAGACACTCGCGGCCACGGACTTCGCCAGTCAGGAAGGCACGCTCTATCCGCTGCTCAGCCGGCTGCGCCGCGAGGGCCTGCTCGATTATCAATGGCAGGAGTCCGACACCGGCCCGCCGCGCAAGTACTACCGTCTCACGGCCCGCGGCGCCGAGCAGCTGGCCGCCTTCAACGCGTACTGGGCCCATCTGAACCGGACGATTCAATCTCTCGGGGGGAATCAGCCATGCGAGCAGTAGTTGCAGTCAGTCTGGGCGGCCGCGTGTTTCAACTCGAGGACGATGCACACGCCGCGCTCGCGCAGTACCTGAACACCGCGGAACAGGCACTCGCCGGCAACCCCGACCGCGCGGAGATCCTCGCAGATCTCGAACAGGCGATCGCCGACAAGAGCGAACGCTGCCTCACCGCCCACAAAAACGTCATCACGTGCGCGGAAATCGAGCAAGTCATCGCCGAGATGGGGCCGGTCAGTGACGGCGGCGGCGCGGGTGCCGGTCCCTCCGCAACCTCCCCAGCGGACGGGCGCCCCGGCGCATCGGGATCCACATCCTCGCCAGGCGCCCCGAAGCGGCTGTACCAAATCAGCGATGGCGCGCTGCTGAGCGGGGTCTGCATGGGCATCGCGGTCTACTACGGCGTGGACGTCGCACTGGTGCGCCTGATCTTCGTCGTCGCCGCCCTGCTCACCGGCGGACTCGCGGTGCTGGCGTATCTGGCACTGATGTTCATCGTGCCGTACGCCGACACCCCGGAGCAGATGGCCGCCGCAGGCGGCATGCCCTTCAACGCCCGCATGCTGGTCGAGGAATGGAAGCGCCGGGCGGCTGAATTCGCCGGTGCAGCCGCCTATGCGGCCCGCTCGGACGGCTCACCGGCCGACCGGATGCGCTGGCGGCGGGAATGGCGTCGCACGCGCCAGCAGTGGCGGCGCGAGTGGCGCGCCAACCGTGCTCAATGGCGCGCCGACCATCGGAGCGCGCGCGGCTGGCCGCCGCCCCCGGGTCAGACCCCGCCGCTGCCGCCGCTGGCTGCGCTGGTGGCGGGTCTGAGCCGCGCCGCGCTCGGAATCCTCCTCGGGCTCGTCACCCTGGCCTGGGTGCTGGCACTGCTCTCCCTGTTGGCCAACGGCACGGTATTCGGCTGGTCCTTTGCCCATCTGCCGCTCTGGGCCGCGGTGGTGATTCTCTTGCTGCTCTATCAGTTGCTCACCGGCTCCCTGCGGGCCTTGCGACATGCGCACTCGCCCTATTTCTATCCCGGTCCCTACCGTTCGCATGCCGTATCGGAAGCACTCAGCGGGCTGGTGCTGTTTGCCGCGCTGCTCTGGCTGCTCGGCACGCACATGCCCGCCGTGCAGCATTTCATTGCCGTGCTCCAGCAGCGTGCGACGCTCTTCTGGCACCACGGGGTGGTGGTACACCCGCCCTCCGCGGCACCCCCCGGGCACTGAGCCGCCGCTCACTCCTGCGCGGCGCGTCCGAGGTTGCTGCGCACGAACTGGATGTGTTCGCGCAGCTGATAAATCTGTTCGGCGTGCGAACCGGGCATCTTGCGCAGAATCACCGCCCGCTCGATCTGGTGCAGCCGGTCGAGCAGCGCCGCGCGCCGCTCGCTCGTGAGCGGGCCGAGCGACTCGCGCTCGAGGGCCATCAGTTCCCCATAGCGCCGATGGATGCGCGAATTGACGCGCCAGCCATAGAGCTGCGGCAGAAACCGCAGCCCCGGAATCAACACCACGACGATGGGCACCAGCACCACGAGAATGCGATTGACCAGACTCGCCAGCCAGAACGGCAGATACCGGTACGTGAAGCTCTTGTCGCCCGTCTTGTAGAAACGCGCTGCTTCGGTGGCGAGCGGATAGGTGTACGTCGCCGTATTGGGAAACACATGCGCCGGGTGCAGCAACGTCGCCTGCCCGTAGATCTGCTGCGCGGCCTGGATCAGCAGATCGCACAGCGCCGGGTGCAGATCGGCGTGCGCGAGCAGCTCGACCGCCGGCCCGAGCAGGACGATGGGCTTGCGCGGCAGGTTGGCACCGAGGTCGAATGCGCCGGCCGGAATGGGCATCGCGTGCAGATACGGGAAGCGCCTGACGTAGGCCGGTGCCTGCACGAAGTCGAACAGGCGTATCCCCGGGGTGTGCACCATCTTGACGATCACCGCCGGAGGGGTGGAGTCCCCGGACATGAAGATGGCGTCGACCCGGCCGGCGAGCAGCGCATGACGTGCGGCACTGCCCTCGATGTCCAAGAGGCGAGTCGGCCCGCCCGGGGCGATACCGTTGGCCTTCAGCAGCGTCAGCGCGAGCGCGCGCGTGCCGCTGCCCGCTTTACCAATCGCGATGCGCTCCCCACGCAACTGCGACAGCCGGGTGACCCGCGGACCGCGGTAAAAGATGGCGAGCGGCTGGTAGAACATGCTGCCGAGGGAGACCAGGCCCCGCCCGTCGTCGTCCTGGTCGTGCGTCGGCGCTGCTCCAGCCACCCCTGGCGGGGCGCTGCCGGATTGCACAAAGGCGATGTTCACGCCCGAGTGCCGCCGCATCAGGCGCTCGAGATTCTGCGCCGAGCCCTGCGAGGCCCGGATCTTCAATGTGATGCCGTTGCGCGCCAGTATGGCGCGCAGGCGCTCGGCGGCGAGCTCGAAGGAGCTGCCGGGCGGTCCGCTGCTGATCGTGAGCGTGTGCGGCGGGGCCGGCTGCACGAAGTGCAGCGTCAACCAGATCGCCGCCGCGCTCAGCACCAGGATGGGTATCAGGGTGTGGGCGAGGTCAGACCACGAAATGGTGGTGATCTTCAGCGCCAGGGGCCGACGGGCGCCCTCGTCCGGCGTGCTCTCATCCGATTGCCGCTTCGGTTCCATGCGATGCGCAGTCTATCATCGGCGTCGGGCGCAGGATGACGGCGCGCGCCAGTCGTATACTGCACGGCTCATGGACCACTGGAGACTCCTCGCATGGCCAAGATCCTGATCCTCTATTACTCCTCCTACGGACACGTAGAACGCATGGCACAGGCGGTCGCAGAAGGCGCCGCATCGGTCGCCGGCACCACGGTGACCATCAAGCGCGTCCCGGAGCTGGTGCCCGACGAACTGGCCCGCAAAGCCGGCATGAAGACCGAACAAAAGGCTCCGGTGGCGAGCGTCGAGGAACTCGGCCAGTACGATGCGATCATCTTCGGCACCCCGACGCGCTTCGGCAACATGGCCGCGCAGATGCGCAACTTCCTCGACCAGACCGGCGGGCTGTGGGTCAAAGGCGCCCTCGTCGGGAAGGTCGGCAGCGTGTT
>JAKADE010000202.1 GCA_021820785.1 Pseudomonadota bacterium | reverse complement strand
GTTTCTGAGAATCTGCTCGACGAGTCCCAGATCGCTGTAGAAAAAGATATTCGGCTCCGGCATCTGCGCCTGCATCGTCAGTCCCTTCGCCGCCGCCACGCCGTCGAACTCTCGCACCATCGTCGCTAACAGCCCAGCGACGGAAAAATGGCCGAGCTCCGGTTTGATGACACCCGCCTCGAGCTTGCTGATATCCAGGAGCGCACTCAGCAACCGTCCGATGGTGCCAACCGCGACGGCCTGCTGTTGCAGCGCATCGATGAGTTCCGGATCGACTGCCCGGCGGCGCATCGCTCCGTTCAGCAGCGAGACCGCCTGCAGCGGCTGGCGCAGATCGTGGCTTGCGGTAGCGAGGAATCTCTCCTTGGTTCGCTCGGCCCGCTGGGCTTCCTCCCGGGCCACGCGGGCCTCCTCGCTGGAGCGCGCCAGCTCGATGTTGCGCTGCGCGAGCTCCCGGTTGGCCGCATCCGAACTCTCTGCCCGTCGCATGACCTCCTGCTGCAATTCTCGAGTGCGGCGAAACGCAAGAACCAGAAGTATGACTCCGATCATCATGAGGATCGCCGCAAGCCATGAACTGGCAAGCGCATATTGCTGCACCGTCTTGTCGGCCGCGGCCGCCCGTACCAGACGCCGTTTCAGCAATCTGTTCTCATGGGCGGACAACCGGTTGATCTGTTCCTCGAGCCTGCGCATCCAATCGAGACCGGCATTCGTGCGCACGATGTGCTCGGCCGCCCGCCGTCCTGCGCTGTTGTAAATCTCAACGGTGTGTCTTAGCTCATTGATCTTTTGCGCAATCGTCCGGTTCAGATTCGTCAGTGCCGCCTCCTGCGCCGGCTCCGATGCGGTCAGCTCGCGCAGACGCTCCTGCAGCCGCGGGACTCGCTTGAGCGCCGCTTCGTAGGGTGCCAGATATGCCGCATTACCGGTCAGCAGGTAGCCGCGCTGACCGCGCTCGGCATCCTGAATGGCATCTCGCAACGAGCCCAACGTCAGGATGGTCTCGAAGCTATGGGTCACCAACTGTTCGCTGCGAATGGCTTGCGGTGACCGGTTGAGCGCCTCGAAACTCTGCAGTCCGATGAGGAGCAGAAACGGCACGATGATCAGAGTGAGTGCCAGCCAAAGCCACGCCCGTGCTCCCGAAGCGCGCTTGCTCGCTTGACCCGTGGTTACGATCACGCCGGAGGTCCCGTCCTTCTTGCTTGTGTGTCTGCGAGGGCCCCGTCTGGGAGACGGCCGCGGCTCCCCGGACCGGTGATGTTCCCCACGCAGGTGCAGTTACCCCCCGGTGGCCTTTCGACTTCATGCCACCCCATCACCGCCCGGGGCGCTCGATTGCGCTCCCGAAACGCTCCGAAGTCCAGCTTTGCATTCGGGCGGCGTCCCGCCTATTGCGGGCAATACGTACTCGGCAACGCGCTTACGGCACAACGCCGTGCACGCCGGCACGACGACGCGGGGCCGAGCTGTTTTGCACAACTCCCTAGCGGATCGACTCGTACCCCGATGTCTCTGGGGCAAGCCGAAGGGGCGCCACCCGCGCCATGCGTCGCACAAGACCGCAAGGCGGTGCGCCCAGGCAGCTACGCTTACGATCAAGGCTGTGAAATCACTGCCGCGCTCGTCCGCGCCCCGTGCGCGGACTCCGGAACGGACCGCCCGGTGGCCCTAAATGCTTTCGAGTACTGCGTACGGGAGTGGTGCGGGCGGCATCCTCGCTCAACTGCTCCACGGGGAACCACATCGCGGCAATCCACACTGCACCTGGAGTGCGCCGTAGACCCCACCGGATCGGGTTCGGTCCAGCGCGCCAGCGTTTGCCGAGTCACCGAAGCGGCAATTGCCACGACGGCCAACCGCGAGCGCGGCGGCCGCAACGTCCCGCCCTACCGATGAAGATGCCGCTGCAAGAACGCCCCGATAGCCGTCAATGCCTTGATCCTCTCGCTGCTTAGTGTCAGCGAGTTACCGCCATGCCGTAAGTCCAGAAGCGTGACCGCTTTACCCTTTGCCTTCAGTGCACGCGCCATCTCGTCGGTTTGGCTCACGGGCACGACGGTATCGTCCCGGGCACCGATGAGCAACACCGGCGCCCTGATGGCCCCGGCGGCATGCACGGGGGACTCCCGGGCCACCTGCGGGTCCACAGGCGACCCAATCTGCCTGCGCCACGCCACCAATGCCGAATGATTCGAATCAGTACCGCCGAACACATGGATCATATGTGCAACGAGCGCACCGAGATCCGAAATCCCGTTGACGCTTACCGCACAAGCGTAGGTCTGGGGTGAAAACGCGACCCCGGCCAAGGCCGCGTAGCCCCCGTATCCCATGCCGACGATACACACGCGATGCGGGTCCACGAGCCCCTGTTTGACCAGCAGGTGTACTCCGTCGATTGCGTAGCGCTGGGACGCGCCACCCCAAAGCAGGAATCCGCCTTCCGTCGCAAGCGCAGTAGCCGGCACCTCAGGCTGCAGGACCGCATCGCCTTGCGCCGCGAGATACTGTGCGAACCAGTCGAAGTTGCGCAGATCGTCTCCGACCCCGCCTCCGGGCACCAGAACAACGAGCGGCAGATCCGTACCACCGCCCGGCGGAACATAGACTTCGCCCTCCACGCTGTGGCCGTTGCCTGTCGGATAGCGTACCGTATGGACCCGGCCCAGCCGGATATGGGTAAGCTGTGGGTAGCTCTCGCCGGCGATTACCGCGCTGTGCGCCGCAAAATTAATCAGGTAATAGGTGGGCGCGTCCTGCGGATCATCGACCTCTGCGAGTACCGCCTGGCGATTCCTCGAATGGTCGTACACTTCGACGCGGTGGCCCGGGAACACGTGCGCGACCGCTTCGTAGCGCGTCTTGGCCGCGGAATTGAACCAATACGTGTGTGGATCGGTGCGACCGGCCCTCACGGATATCAACGATTTCGAATATCTCGAAAGATCGAACTCAGTCACCTTGTGGCTGACGGCGGGAAGCATCGCTTTCGGCTTCGAACCGTCGAGCGGAATCTTCCACAATCCATTCCCGCCCGGCAGGAAGCTCAGGATTGCGTGCGCCGTAGGATCGAGCTCTGCGCCCCAATCGGGGCCCTGCGCGCCGGAACGCTCATAGATCGGACGCCAGGTATTCCCTTGCCTCGCTTCAATTGAGTAACGATGCGCATGCCATTCAGACCGCGCCACGGGATTGCCGTGACTGTCGATGAACCAGTTCGTGGTGTACGCATCGCCGGATGCAATGACGGTACTCTTTCCCGTGCGGGTGTTCACGGCGAACAGCGAGTCCACCATCCCAGAATCCCCGACTGTGCTGTGGATCATCGTGCCGAGGGAGCCGCGATAAGCGGTCGGATCGAACGTTCTGACCGACATGATCACGGTGTGCGGCCGTTCGGGAATATCCCAGGCCAGCAGTTGCACGCCGGTGGTGAAGTAATTTGCACCGCTCATCCGGTTCGCGAGTAACGTGCGGATCTTTCCGGTCGCGATATCCAGCGCCAGCACGACATTGAGGCGGATGGGCTGATGCCAGGGCAACGCAGATCCATCCGGCGCGGCTTGAGTCGTGACCGCGCGCATCAACAGGGTTCTGTCGCTTTCCCACCCCAACCAATACACCGTGAGCGTCGAGGACAACTGCACCTCGCGTCGCACGGATTTGGCACCCACGTCATAAATGAATGCCGAACTCCCACGGCCCCGTGGCGCCAACCATGCCACCACGCCTCCGCTGGGACTCAGCGTCAAATCACGAACGTGAGGCATAGCGCCAAAGGCGGCGGCAAGATCGACCTTGCCCTGTCCCGCCAGAACAGACCCGGACACCATCATCAACGCCGCCAGCGCCGTGGATTGTGCTTTCCTCACGCTCTCTCCTCGCGTGTCTTTTGAATTCTTATATCCGTCTCAACGGTATGCGAAACGAATTCAGCGCGCATCAGCCGCAGTCCGTCTCCTTGGCCCAACCTGCCTTGCCGCCGCGCGATGAACCCTGCCCCCACGTCGTCATGACGGGCCACCTGCGGTCAGTACACAATATCTTTCACCGACGGTCAAGCGTATGAACCCAGGGGCTTCCCGTTTGGCACTGAAAATGAGCTACGCACGTTCCAGTCTGTCCGGCACCTGTCCGTATCTTCACACGACATTTCAGCGGCCGACTCGCACCGTAGACTCGACGGCGAATGTCCTCACACCAGCGTCCCTCCAAGGTCCAACTCGTCACGAATGGCATCATCTGCATACCTGCAGCGCGCTATCAACATGCTGCCGTACCCTGTTACGCGTGCAGTCGCCACCGGCCACATTCGTCGCCACCGCCGGCGTATCCCAATTTCAATCAACGTATCGGCGCCTCTGCTCAACCCTCGACGGTGACCTCAGCAGAGCGTTCCACGGCAACACTGTTCCGCACCCGCCGCCACCGTGCGCGAAGCATCTCGTTGACCGGCTCCGAGTAGACTCGCGCCGTCACCGATCCCAGTGCGCCAGCGGCCACAATGACAGCCAAAAATAGCGGTAAAATCCCGTATCCCGGCTTGCCGCATTTCAAGAATAGATCGAAGATCGCGAAGACGACAAACATGTGCGTCAGGTAGATCTCGTAACTGCGTCGGCCCAGGTTCAACAAGGGCCTGAGAACCACCGGACTCCTCCAGCCGGACCGGGCACTCGCAGTCATCAGCAAGCAGGTCCCGATTGCGAGGATCGACATCTCAAGTCCGGTATGCACGAGCGCCGGGACGTGCCGGAATACCAATGAGAAAGCAATCAGCACGATCCCGCTCAGTCCCGCCAGACGAGAAGGAAATCGCGCGGTGCCTGCAAAATTGAAGATCAGTCCGGTGAGCGCTCCGAGCGCGATGGCATCCATGCCACCGAGATAGGAGTACTCGTACCACACCTCGTTTCCGTGGTCGAAAGCGGCGCGAGCAATGGGTCCGAGCACGACGAACGTCAGCAGCGCTGCCACGAAGAGCCACTGTCGTCGCCCCAACGCCCAACACACCACGGGGAAGCATAAGTAGAAGGTTTCTTCTACCGAAAGTGACCAGAGTACGTCCCAGCTACCGGGGAGATAGCCCTTTCGGGCTTCAAGAACATTGATGCGAAAGGTCAACGCGGCCTGGAGCGCCGAGGGCAATCCCCCCGTCGTCGCAGAAATGACGTAATTATGCGCGTGAATCAGATCAAGGATGCTCAGAACGACCAGAAGCAACAGCAGCAGTGGCACAATGCGCGCAAAGCGGATTCGATAGAAATCTATCACGCTCACTCGGGAAAGCTCGGTCCACCGCCGCAGCGACGTGACGGTGATCAGAAAGCCCGAAATTGCAAAGAAGATCTGCACACCAGCCGGGCCGTTCCACACCAGCGTCGAGAACAGCAACCCCGGCAGCGCGGTTCCGTACGCAATATGCGAAAGGAAGAGTCGCATATTGACGTGGTTCAGCAGCACGAGAAGTATCGCCAGACCGCGTAATGCATCAATGCCGTCGAGCCGTCGCCAGGTGGTCGCGAATGGATCGCCGCATTGTCCTTCCATTTCGGTGTTCACCGCGATTGCGTCCCTGTCCTGAAATTCTTGCTAGAACCGGTCTGATGACCCACTCAGAGTCCCGCCCTGACCGCTCATCGGGCTGTTCCTGACAGCCCTCGAGCGGTCTTGGCTCTTGCGAGCCGT
>JAKADE010000201.1 GCA_021820785.1 Pseudomonadota bacterium | reverse complement strand
TGCAGCGACATGGTGATCCACTCGTGCAGATCGATGCGGTCGGTCAGGCGACCGTCGTGATGGGACATCGCGCGCATGCCGTCCTCGGCGATGGTGCGGAACGAGTTGTCCTTCTTCAGCTTCTCGATGCCTTCCTTGATCGACGGTGCCGACCAGAAAGACTTCTCGGTCTCGCGCGCAGCCTTCTTCAGGCGGTGCTGGTCCCACAGCTTGGTGAGGATGATGAACCAGGTCGCGAGCGACATCAGGAGCAGCAGCACCATGACGGACTTGTCGATGATGGTGCCGTTGTTCCACACGCCGGCAATGCCGTACGGGTTGTTGACGGATGCGGTAGCTTGGATAGCCATAGATTTCCTCAGATCACAAATAAGCCGCGTTGGATGGCGGTGTCGAAGTTGAAAGAGACAGGGGCATCAGAAGTCGTTCAGCTGGAACTTGATGGGCAGATGGCCGCAGAAATTGATCGGCCTGCCATTGGCCCGCTCGGGGTTCCAGTGTCCGGAGGTGGCGCGCGCATACCGCAGGGCCGCCCGGTCGAGACGCGGGCTGCCCGAAGAGGTGACAACGCGTGGCTGAGCCGACAGCCGGCCGTTCGGCCCCACGCACACCTCCACGATCGCGGTGCCCTGCTCGCCCAGACGCTGCGAGGACTGCGGATAGTAGTCCTGCGTCGCCGGGAAATCGCTCGAGGGGCTGAGCGGCGTGTAGCGCACCGGTGCCGGCGGCGGCGGCGCGGCCTTCACCACGTGGTGCGTGACGGTGATGGCGTGGCTCGCGGCCTGCGGCGGCACGTTGATCTGGATCATCGGCGGCGGCACCTGCACCTGCTGCTGCACCAACTGCGGCGGCGGGGGCGGGGGCGGCGGCAGGTGCTTGCGCACCTGGCGGACGATGGTCGTCTTGATCGGCGGGGCGACGAGCTGTACGACGCGGTTGGCCAGACCCGCCTCGAGCGCCCAGAAAATGAGGATATGCAGCACAATGATGGCCGCGAGTACGGCCGTGCGGCGAGTAAAGAATTGTGTGTCGTGTACGTAAGCGCTCATGTGTGAATGCTAAGGCGTGGCTGTTGCCTATTCGAAAACACCGGAACGAAACGAGAGTGGCGCAAGGTAGCGGTCTTTCCACCTGCCCGCAAGCGGCTCAATCCGGACCCGAGCTGGCCGGCGGGAGATCCCGCCGATCTGTCATACTTTTTTACACGTGCGCCTGCCCTGCGCGGGCTGTCGCTCGTGTGGCTCAATCCCCCTAGCTGGTTCGGTGTCACGGCGACTCGAGGGCGGAAAGCCAAGCGTGCGCGCCATGGGCATCCGAGGATGCTGAGTCCAACTGTAACCGCTACCCGACGCGCTGACAACTGCACGAGACGATCAATCCGATAAATGGCGGCAGCGCTCATCGGCGAAACTTAGGAGCGCGAGCTCGAACGCGGCAAAACTGCCCGGCACGCGCGCATCACCGGCGAGTTCAGGTGCGTGCGCACCGTGGCGCGCCGCGGCCGCTGGCGCAGACGCCAGAGCGGTGCGCTCGAGGCGAAATCCATGCGATTTGCCGCGCACGGCGCCCCCTGCTCATCCCCCGCGAACCGCTCAGCGGTTTCATTTTTCTGCATGCTGTTCATCACGACGCTGCATGGTCTCTCAGTCTGATGTCACTCCCGTGAAAATCCGTACGCTCGCACCGACACAACGCGACGAACCGTTGGCCGGACAGCGACGAGCCGTGCAGACGACTCAACCGAAACGTTCACGCAGCAGGCGGTACAGCGCTCGCACGCACTGCGCCTCGGCGCCGAGCGGTCGGCCGGGACGCTCCTTGCCGTTCCACGCGTACAGGTCGATGTGCACCCAGTCGGTGGCGCTCCCGACGAAGCGCTGCAAAAACAGCGCAGCGATGATGGAACCGGCGAATGGCGTGGATGCAACATTACCGAGGTCGGCTATTTTGCTGGCCAGATCCTCTTCGTAGCCTGGCCACAACGGCATTGGCCAGAGCGGATCGCACTCCGCCTCGCCGATGTCGCGCAGCCGCTCGGCGAGCGCCGGGCGGTTGCTGTAGAGGGCGGGCAGCTCCGGACCGAGCGCGGTGCGCGCCGCTCCGGTCAGGGTCGCCAGATCGATGATGAGCTGCGGGCGTTCCTCTTCCGCGGCCGCCAGCGCATCGGCGAGAACCAGCCGCCCCTCGGCATCCGTGTTGCCGATCTCGACCGTCAGGCCCTTGCGCGAGCGCAGCACGTCGCTCGGCCGGTACGCCGCGCCGCCGACGCTGTTCTCCACTGCCGGGATCAGCACGCGCAGCTGCACCGGCGCCTCGAGGCGCATCAGCAGATCCGCCAGCGCCAGCGCGCAGGCGGCCCCGCCCATGTCCTTCTTCATCAGCGCCATGGCGCTCGCGGGCTTCAGGTCCAGGCCGCCGGTGTCGAAGCACACCCCCTTGCCGACCAGCGTGACGCGCGGTGCGTCCTTCTCGCCCCAGCGCAGATCGATCAGGCGCGGCTCACGCACGCTGCCGGCGCCGACGGCGCGCAGCAGCGGAAATCCGGCCAGCTCTCCGCCACTGAGCACCTGGCAGCGGGCACCGCGTTCGCGCGCGAGCGCCACGGCGGCATCGGCCAGCTCCTGCGGTCCAAGGTCATTCGGCGGGGTATTGATCAGATCGCGCGCCAGGGCGCTCGCCTGGGCCGCGGCGAGCGCGTAGCGCACGTCCGCCTCCGGCGGGGCGATCAGCGCCGCGCCGGGACCATACGGCGCGTCCAGCCGGTAGCGGTTCATGCGGTAGCCGCCGAGCAGCCAGCCAAGCACGAAGTGCGTCGCGGCGTCCGCCGGCAGCGCCGTGCCAAGCCGCCACGGCAGCGCCGGGAGTCGTTCGGTGGCCGCGGCAGCGTGCCAGGGCCCGAGTTCGGCGGCCGAGCGCAGTGCCCCGAGACCGAGCAGCGCGCCGGCGACGCCCTCCTCGCCCGGCAACGTCAGGACGCGGTAGCGCTCGCCCTGAAAACCATGCGCGCGGACCCAGCCGGCGAGCGCCCCGCTTTGCTGCGCGAGCCAGGCGTGCAGTTCGCCTTCCGCGAGCAGCCACAGCGGGCGGCTCTCCCCCGGATCGCTCTTCAATAACAGTTCGTGTGACACGGCGCCGAGCATAGCGCGGGGCGCGCACGAGCCGCCAGCGATGTACACACGCCGCGTTGACAAGTGCGCACCGAGTGTGCTCCCATCGGGACCATCATCTCCACTTTAATCTCGTCCCGGCACCCAAAGCCCGTGGTACCTGCAGCCAACATCGTCCGAATTTCCCCGGCGTCGCGCACGCCGCTGGTGCTCCTCGGCCGACTGCCGGTACTTCTTATCGGACTGCTGCTCCTTACGGGCAGCCGGTGCGGGGTGCTCGCGATCGCCTGAGGACACACAGGCAGGGGCGAGAGAAGACACCAGAACCCCGCACCGGCACTGAAGGCCGCTGCGGGGTTTTTTGTGTGCGTCAATGTACGACCGAAATCTGACATCCGGGCCATCCGGCCGATTTGGAGTATCGAGAGATGAAGCTGTATTCGCAAAAAGACGTCGACCAGAAGGCCCTGCGCGGGGCGCGCATTGCGGTCATGGGCTACGGCAGCCAGGGCCGCGCCCATGCGCTGAACCTCAAGGACAGTGGCTTTGACGTCATCGTGGGTGCCCGCAAGGGCGGGCCCGGATGGAAGAAGGCCAAGAAGGATGGCTTGGCGGTCGCCGAACCGGCGAGCGCGGCGAAGGACGCCGACCTGATCGCGATGCTGGTCCCTGACCTGGCGCAGAAGGCGCTCTACGAGAGCATCGAGCCGGCGATCAAGCAGGGTGCGACGCTGCTGTTCGCGCACGGGTTCAACATCCACTTCAAGCAGATCAAGCCGCGCAAGGATCTCGACGTGGTGCTGATCGCCCCGAAGGGTCCCGGCGATCTGGTGCGCCGCCAGTACCAGCAGGGCCGCGGCGTGCCGTGCCTGATCGCGGTGGCCCAGAACGCCACCGGCCAGGGCAAGAAGCGCGCGCTGGCCTATGCGCACGGCATCGGCGGCACGCGCGGCGGGGTGCTCGAGACGACGTTCGCGGAGGAAACCGAGACCGATCTGTTCGGCGAGCAGGCGGTGCTCTGCGGCGGTGCGACCGAACTGGTGGTGCGCGGCTGGGAGACGCTGGTCGAAGCCGGCTACCAGCCCGAGGTGGCCTACTACGAGTGTCTGCATGAGCTGAAGCTCATCGTCGATCTGCTGCACGAGGGCGGCATCACCAAGATGCACGAGTTCATCAGCGAGACGGCCAAGTACGGGGACCTGACGCGCGGCCCGCGTATCGTCGATGCGCGCGTGAAGAAGGAGATGGCCAAGGTGCTCAAGGAGATCCAGACCGGCGCCTTCGCGCGCCAGTGGATCCGCGAAAACGCCGGCGGACGCAAGCGTTACGCGAAGCTGCTCAAGAGCGACCTGAAGCACCCGATCGAGAAGGTCGGCGCCAAGCTGCGCGCGCGCATGCCCTGGCTGAACGACCAGCGCGCCTGAGCGCGCCGCCCTCCCACTGTCCCCCAAGGAGACTGTCATGGCAGCCGAACCGGACAAAGTACTGATCTTCGATACCACCCTGCGCGACGGCGAACAGGCCCCCGGATGCAGCATGACGCAGCCGGAGAAGCTCCGGGTCGCCCGGGCGCTCGCCGAACTCGGCGTCGATGTGATCGAAGCGGGTTTCCCGGCGGCCTCCAAGGGGGACTGGGAGAGCGTACAGGCGGTGTCGCGCACCATCGAAGGCCCGGTCATCGCCGGTCTTGCGCGCTGCAATCGCGAGGACATCGAACTTGCCGCGCGCGCCCTCGCCGATGCGCCGCGGCGGCGGCTGCACGTGTTCCTCGCCACCAGCGCGATTCACCGTCAGTACAAGCTGAACATGGCCGAGGAGCAGATCCTGCGCACCGCCGTCGAGGGCGTGCGTCTGGCTCGCGAACTGTGCGAGGACGTGGAGTTCTCGCCCGAGGACGCCTCGCGCACCGAGCTGGAATTCCTCGCGCAGGTGGTCGAGGCGGCCATCGAGGCCGGCGCGAGCACGGTGAACATCCCCGATACCGTCGGCTACACGGTACCGGACGAGTTCGCCGAACTGTTCCGCTATCTGCGCAAGAACGTGCGCGGCATCGAGCGGATCCGCCTCTCGGTGCACTGCCACGACGATCTGGGCATGGCCGTGGCAAACAGCCTGACGGCCGTGGTCGCCGGCGCCCGCCAGATCGAGTGCACGATCAACGGGATCGGCGAGCGCGCCGGCAACTGCTCGCTCGAGGAAGTGGTGATGGCGCTGAAGACGCGCGCCGCGTTCTTCAACGTCAGCACCGGCATCCAGACCACGCGGCTGTATCCGACGTCGCGCCTGGTCTCGAGCATCACCGGGATGACCGTACCGCGCAACAAGGCGGTGGTCGGCGAGAACGCCTTCGCGCACGAGGCGGGCATTCATCAGCACGGGGTGCTCAAGCACCACTCGACCTACGAAATCATGCGTCCGGAAGACGTGGGGCTCGCCCGCAGTCATTTGATTCTCGGCAAGCACAGCGGCCGGCACGCCTTTCGCGACCGGGTGCACGCGCTCGGCTTCGAGCTGCAGGAGAGCGAGCTCAACGAGGTGTTCGAGGAGTTCAAGGCGCTCGCGGATCGCAAGAAGGAGCTCTTTGACGGCGACA
>JAKADE010000200.1 GCA_021820785.1 Pseudomonadota bacterium | reverse complement strand
GCCCGGCGCCCGACCGCTCAAAAGTGGCGTTGCAATCTCCGACATCCTCACCGGTCTCTACGCCACGGTCGGCATTCTGGCCGCATTGGCGCATCGCGATCGCACTGGGGAGGGACAATACATCGACCTTGCGTTGCTCGACGTGCAGGTCGCGTGCCTCGCCAACCAGGCCATGAATTACCTCGTCGGTGGCCGTGTACCCGGCCGCATGGGCAACGCACATCCGAATATCGCGCCCTACGAGGAGTTTCCCACAGCCGACGGCCACATGATCATCGCGGTCGGAAACGACGCCCAGTTCGCGCGCCTGGCCGCAGAGCTCGGTGAGCCGCAGTGGAGCGAAGACGTCCGCTTCGTCTCGAACGCCGCGCGCGTCGCGAACCGCGCGGCGCTCGGCGCGCTGCTGCGTGGTGTGCTCGCTCATCGGCCCACGGCCGAGTGGGTGGCGAGACTCGAGCGCGCACAGGTTCCGTGCGGACCGATCAATACGCTCGATGCTGTCTTTGCCGATCCGCAGGTGCAGGCGCGCGGTTTGCGGTTCGACCTGCCGCATCAGACGGCGGGTAGCGTGCCGCAGGTGGCCAATCCGCTGCGCTTCTCGCGAACGGCCGTGCGCTATCAGGCGCCGCCGCCGCCACTCGGCGCGCACACCCGGAGCGTGCTGCAGGAGCTTCTGGGGCTCGAGCCGGCGGTCCTAGAGGACCTCGCGGCCCGGCACATCATCTGATCAGACGGGTAGGGGCGGCCGCTCAGGAGCGCCCACCGATGTAGACGTCGACCAGCTCACCGGGATAGAGCATCGCACCCGGCGGCGGAGTGAAGCGAAAGATAATCGGCAGCACCCGCACGTCGACCTTCTCCAGTCGCTGATCGGACAGCTCGATCTTCGGGGTCACGTACGGATCGATGCGCACGAACTGCAGGGGGATGCCGGTGGTACTGCCCCCGCGGATGAACATCTGTGCCTCGATCCGGTGCGCGGCCGGCAGGCGGGGGACCAGGATCTCATCGAGGTAGGCCTTGACCTGAAGGCCCGAACTCCGCGGCTGCAGGACCACCACCGGGTCCTGGCCCCGGGTATACGTATCGTAGACGCCTTGCGGCGACACATAGCTGCCCACGGTGGCCGGCGAGCGCAACACCGTGCCCGGCACCGGTGCGCGCAGCACGTAGTGGCGCAGCAAAGCCGCATCGGCTGCTCGAGTGCGGATCGCGACCCGCAGGTTCTGCTCTGCGATGCGAAGATTGTCCTGGGCGCTGAGCAGTGCGAGGTGACTGACGGCACGGGAATCGATCGCCGCTTGCTGCGTGAGGATTTTCAGCTGGTCGGTCTGGTAGTCGCGCGCCGCGCGCACTGCGGCGATCCTGGCGGTATCTGCGGAGACGACACGGCGCTGCACCGAATCGTCGATCGCCGCGAGCGGTGCGCCCCTTGCGACGACGCTTCCGGGGTGTACGTAGATGCGCAGCACAGACCCGGCAACTTCGGGATAGACGTTCACGTCATCGCCGGTCCGCTGCTCGCTCTGGATGATCCCCTCGGCATAGATGCCGGACGCGTACGGGTTCCTGGTGACCTGCAGCGGCGCCTGGATGGGCAGTGCCCGGTGGTATACGTAGGCGCTCACCAGTCCGGCCACGATGCCGAGCAGAGCGATGCCGAACAGCAGCCTTTGCCTCATTGGCCTGACTCCGGGGGTTGCGCGATGCGCCCGTCTTCCATATGCATGATGCGTGAGGCGTACGGGTAGATCCGCTCGTCATGAGTGACGACGATGATTGCGCGGCGCTCGTTGAGCACTTCGTTGCGCACGAATGCGACGATCCGCTTGCCCGTCTCTCCGTCGAGCGAGGCGGTCGGCTCATCGAGGATCAGCAGATCCGGCTCCGCGACCACCGCGCGGGCAATCGCCACGCGCTGCTGTTCTCCGCCGCTCAGCCGGTGCGGCGTGAGGGCCCCCTTGTCCTCGAGCTCGACGATCCTCAGGACCGCAGCGGCTTTCTGCAGGCACTGTTCCCAGGGAACCCGGCGCAAAATCAGGGGCACGGCGACGTTTTCGAGCGTCGTCAGGCGCGGGAACAGATGATAGTCCTGGAACACGAAGCCGAGGGTGTTCAGGCGGAAGTCCGCAAGCGCATCGGCACTCAGTCCCCAGATATCCTTCCCCTCGACGCGCACCGTGCCGCTGTTCGGGCGCAGGATGCCCGAGATCACGCTGAGCAGCGTCGTTTTGCCCGAGCCGGACGGCCCGACGATGTAGAGCATCTCGTTGTGATCGACCCGGAAGCTGATGTCGCGCAGTGCCTGGGTGCGGGCCGGGCCTTCGCCGAACCACTTGGTCACGCCGGCAACTTCCAGCAGCATGGTCAGCTCCGAAAGACCACGAACGGATCGATGCGCAGAATGCGCCGGATGCCGATGTAGGCCGAGACAGCCGAGATCACCAGCACCATCCCGAGCGCCATGAAGATGTTCTGGTAGGTGATGACGGCCGCGTAATTCGGGATGCGCAGCTTGCCAAAGGCAACCAGCGCCGAGGCGAGCAGGACACCGAAGCCGAAGCCGAGGAAACTCACCACCAGAGACTGGTAGACGATCATCGCGGTCAGTTCGCTGCTGCGCGCCCCGATCGCCTTCAGCGCCCCGAACCGCTCCAGGTTGTCGAGCACGAACATGTAGAACGTCTCCCCGGCGATCGACAGCCCGACGATGAAACTGATCAGCGTCATGATCAGGATGTTCGTGCCCATCGCGGTCTCGAACTCGTAGAAGTGATCGTTGCGGGCCCTGAACTCATCGTTGGTCAGCGCCAGGTAGCCGAGCTTCGCGACGGCGCGCTGGATGCGCGGAACGTCGGCGGCGGACTTCGGGCGCACCAGGATGAAAGACATGACGTAGCGGGTCGAGGGCAGGTCCTGAGTGGCGCGGCTGTAGGTCGTGTAGAGCGTCGGCAGCCCGAACAGGCTGCCGATCGAGACGCGCGCGATGCCGGCGACGATTCCGCGGTGGTCGTTGATCTCGAACGTGGTACCCCTCTTAGGACTGCCGAGCTTCTGGAAATTGGCATCCCGCACGACGAAGAATGCGTTGTTGCGATAGATGTCGAGTGCAGTGCCGTCGATCAGCGCCGGCCTGCCGAAGAGCGTCGCATCGTCGAGCCCGATCACGGTCGCCGCCTGGTAGGTGCCGTCATTGAGGCGCACGAGCCCCGCACCGAGGTAGAGCGGTACAGCATAGTCGACGCCGGGAATGCTGCGCACCACATCCAGCACGTAATCGGGCATCGGGATGCTGTTCTGCGGGGTTTTGACGTCCGGGTCCATCACCCACATCTGTGCACCGATGTTGATGATGTTTGCCGCCGAGTGCTGGATGATGCCGAAGAACATCGAGGTCATGAGCATCATCAGGAACACGGCGAAAGTGATGCCGATGACCAGCGTGACGAATTTTCCCCGATCACCGAGCAGCAGCTTCAGCGCGAGGCGCATCAATCCGCTCATGGGACTGCCGCCGCGGCCTGCGCCGCTTCAGTGCGAGGACGCCGCGGATCCCCGCCGAGCGCGACGAACAGCGCGGCGGTGTCCTGCAGGCGAGCGGCCGTGATGCGCGCGCGGGCCGGCAGCGCCGTGCGGTAATCCGCCTCGGCAATGAGCACCGCCGAGAAATCCGTGGCGCCGGCACGCCAGCCGGCTTCCGCCAGCTGCAATTGCTCGCGCAGTGTGTCCAGGAGCCGGGCCTGCGCCTGCGCGGCGGCGGCGTCGTGCTGCAGGGCGCGCAGTGCGTCGGCGACCTGCTGGAAGGCGGCAAGCACCGTGCTGCGGTATGCGGCTCGAGCCGCCGCGCAGGTCGCGTACGCGCTGCGCTCCTGTGCCCTCAATTTTCCGCCCTCGAAGATCGGCTGCGCGAGCGCGCCGCCGAAGTTCCAGACTGTGCTCGCCGCGTCGAGGAGTTTCCCGGCCGCGAGCGCACTCGCGCCGGCCGAGGCACTGAGTGTGACCAGAGGATAGAACTGGGCTTTGGCGATCCCGACTCCCGCGAGGGCGTATCGCATCTGTTCTTCGGCGATGCGGATGTCGGGCCGGTTGCGCAGCAGGGACGAGGGCAGCGCGAGCGGTACGCGCTGCGGCAGTGCGAATGTCTGAAGCGTGAATGAGCGGTCCCTCAGCCGGCTCGGCGCCGTGCCGAGCAGAACCGCGAGCAGGTGCCGGTAGGCCGATCGCTGCTGTTGAAGCGGCGGCAGTTCGGCTTCGCTGGCTTCTATCTGGGCGCGTTGCGCGACGACGGCGCCGTACGTTGTGGCACCACCGCGGTACCGGGCCTGCACGAGTTCGAGCAGTTGACGCTGGGCTGCGATCAGGCGGAGCGTGGCGGAGATCTCGGCACTCGTGGCGGCGATGCCCACAGCGGCGTCCAGGACGTTCCCGGCGAGCGTCAGCCGCGCGGCCTGCAGCGCTGCGCGCTGCGCATTGAGCTGCGCCGTGCTGCCTCGGTAGAGCAGGCGGTTCACGCCGAAGAAGTCGGGGTAATAGCTGACGGCAACCTGGCCGGTGTACAGCGAGAACGTCGAGCCCGGCACGCGGCCGCCGAAATTCGCCCCGGAGGTCCGGGTGCGCGACGCTCCCAGGTTCAGTCCGACCTGCGGGTACAGGACTGCGGCCGAGAGGGCGACGTTGGCGCGCGCGGCGCGCAGTTGCGCTTCGGCGGCAGCCACCGTGGGGCTGTGGATCAGCGCCCGATGGATCAGCGCGTCCAGCTGCGGCGAGTGAAACGAATGCCACCAGGGGCGCTCCAGGGATGCCGCGGGAATGATGTGCTGCGGAGGAACCCCTGGCGTTGCAGTACTTGCGAGGTCGCGCGGCGCCGGTGCTGCGGTGTAGTGCGCGGCCGTCGGCACGACCGGCACACGCAGCGGCGGCGCGAAGTTGCAACCGGCGAGGCTTGTTAAACTCAGCAGCGCCGCAGCAAGCAGACGCAGGGGTTCTTCCGGGCGCATGCTGCGCCCTGCGGCTGCGTGGAATGTTCCTCGCCGATGCACGACGAACCCTCGCGGACGCCTTGCACGATGCGCCCTGTGCGCAGAGGATCGTGGCAGCGGGCGCGTCGGACGGTAATACGCGCTTGCCGCAGGCGGGCCAAAGCGTGGGCGTGTGAAGATCAGATCGAGGAGCGGAGGTGTGCGGTCACGGGAGCCGCGACCGGTTCGCACCGCAGGCGTTACGCAGGAGCGCTGCGCCAGTGGTCGGCCTGCCGCTGGATGGCCGTCCGTTCGGCCTCGCTCAGGCGTGCGATGTTGCGCGCCTGCAGAGCCGTGCGCGGATTGGCTTCGAGTACCGGAGCGTGGCGCAACAGGAAGTCCCAGTAGAGCAGCGTATACGGACAGGCGCGCGGCCCGGTGCGCTCCCCCGGGTCGAAGCGGCACTGACGGCAATACGCCCCGGCGCTCATGCGTTTGATGTACTGGCCGCTGGCGATGTACGGCTTGCTCGCCATCAGCCCGCCGTCGGCGAACTGGCTCATGCCGAGCACATTGGGCAGTTCCACCCATTCGACCGCATCGACATAGACGGCGAGAAACCAGTGATGAATTTCGCGCGGACGCACCCCGAGCAGCAGTGCGTACAGGCCGATCACCATCAGCCGCTGGATGTGATGAGCATAGCCGCCGTGCAGTGTCTGGCGCAGTGCATCGGCGAGGCAGGG
>JAKADE010000199.1 GCA_021820785.1 Pseudomonadota bacterium | reverse complement strand
GGCGAGCAGCTCGGGCTTTGACCCGTCCTACAGCGTAGATACGACGATCGTGCAGGCGCCGGAGCCCGGCGCCCTGGCGATCTTCGCGGCCGGTCTGCTCGGCTGTGCGCTGTTCATCAACCGTCGCCGGCGCGCCTCGCGCCAGAGCTGATCGGCTGATTCCAGCCTGACGCTCGACAGTGCGTCCTCGTAGAACGGCCCCGCAAGGGGCCGTTCTCGTTATGCGGCCTCATGACCGTCGCTCCTGTCGATGATTTTTACAGGAAGGCGGCGCCTCGCCCGGAACGGGGACGCGGGCTTGACTTGTAATTCATTGTTTATTCAGCACTTATTCGGCCACACGCCTGTGTTGGCATGTCTCTTGCTTAATTCAGAGGGCACAGAGTCCCGGAATTTCCCGTGTACTGTCCCGACCGAGCACCGAGGCTCCCCGGACCGCAGCAGAAGGCACAGAGGTACGTATGACACTCTCATTCAAGCGCAGCAGCCTGACCCGTGGCGTCATCGCGGTGGCGGCCGGATTTGCGCTCCTCGGAACGGCCCACGCCGGCATCCTGTATCTGGCATCGGCAGGCACGGGGACGAACGGCAACGCTAATCAAAGCGCTGCGGCCACGTTCAGCTTCTCAAGCCCCGGCTCGTTCAGCCTGACTCTGGAGAATACCAGCAGCATCACCGGTATCGCGTCGGTGCTCGACGGCTTCAATTTCAACCAGATGGGCCTCAACGGCATGGCGCTCACGAGTATCAGCAGCACCGACGGACTCGTCACTTGCACCTCTTCTTCGGCCACGACGGGCAGCTGCGTGGACGCCAGTGGAGGCATGCAAGCCGTGACCGACTGGAGCGTCACCACTAGCGGTGGCTCGGTCTCCATGAACGCCGGGCAGGGTTATAAGCCCTACGGCATCGTCAATGATTCTGCCGATAGCTGGGTCGCGAGCAACGGTCAGAAAGGCGGGCTGACCAACAGCCAGCACAACCCGTACCTCGAAGGACCCGTGACCTTTACCTTCAGCGTCGGCGGCGACTCTACGCTGCCGACCCTCTCGGGCTTCCAGTTCCTCTTCGGCACGACCCCGGACACGATTGACGGATTCTGCACCTCGGACAATCAGTGCTCGCCGAACCTCCCGCCCGTCGCCACCCCGGAGCCGGGCGCACTGGCCATGTTCGCTGCCGGCCTGCTCGGCTGCGCGCTGTTCATCAACCGCCGCCGCCGCGCTTCGCGCCAGAGCTGATCGGCTGACTCCAGCCTGTCACTCGAACACTTCTCGTGTCTCGCAGAACGGCCCCGCAAGGGGCCGTTCGCGTTTTGGCCTCCCGCCCGCTGCCCTCGCCGCCCAAATCCACTACAGTGGCGCCCCATGGACAGCTCAACCACCCTCCCGCGCCCGCGCGGTCCCCTCAATGCCTTCACCGTCGACGTGGAGGACTACTTCCACGTCGCCGCCCTGGCTTCGGCCGTCTCGCGCGACAGCTGGTCGAGCCGCGAATGTCGGGTCGAGCGCAATACCGAGCGGCTGCTCGAACTGCTTCAGGCGCGCGGCGTCTCCGGGACGTTCTTCGTGCTGGGCTGGGTGGCCGAGCGCTATCCGGCGCTCGTGCGGCGCATCGCCGCGGGCGGCCATGAGGTCGCCTGCCACGGCTACTCGCATCAGCTGATCTACGAGCAGCGCCCCGAGGTGTTCCGCGAAGAGACGGCTCGCGCCAAGGGCATGCTCGAGGAGGCGCTCGGCGAACCGGTGCTCGGCTACCGGGCGGCGAGCTTCTCGGTCATCCGCAAGACCCTCTGGGCACTCGATACGCTCATCGACCTGGGGTTCGCCTACGACTCCTCGATCTTCCCGATCCGGCACGACCGCTACGGCATTCCGGACGCCTCCTCGGAGCCGGGGCACTTCACCGCGCCCTCGGGCCGCTCGCTCGTGGAGTTCCCGATGGTGCCGGCCAGTGTGTTCGGCACGAAGGTGCCGGTGTGCGGCGGCGGGTACTTCCGCATCTTCCCGTACTGGCTGACGCGTGCCGGGCTGCGCCAGATCAATGGGCGCGGCCAGGCCTTCCCCTTCTATCTGCATCCCTGGGAAATCGATCCCGGCCAGCCGCGCATCCGGGTCGGGGCGCTCTCGCGCTTCCGTCATTACACCAACCTGCATCGCTGCGAGGCCCGGCTCAACCGGGTGCTGCGGGAGTTCGCCTTCGCACCGATGCGCGAGGTCTTACGCGCTCGCGGGCTGATCGGCGCCAGCGTCCGATAAGCCCCTGCACCCCGACGGGCACCGGCGGGGGTGCACGACCCCGACTCCATCACTGCTCGCGCAGTTTCTGCTCGAGCTGCTTCGCCGCGGTAATATCGACAAATGTGATGACCGCCCCGTGAATGACGTTCGCGACGGTGCGATACGGCATGATGCGCACGTTGAACCAGTGCCCGTCGCGGGTGGAAATCTCCTTCTCCCGCGACGCATGCGTGCGCAGCGTCTCCTTCGCATCGGCGTGGATCTGCGGATAATTCAACGTGGTCGTCAGGTCACTCAGCGGTCGGCCGATATCCGCCGGCCGCAGATTGATCAGGCGCTTAACCTGCTCGGTGAAGCGCCGCACGTTCATGTCGTTATCCAGAAACAGCGTGGCGATTTCCGTGCTGTTGAGCAGGTTCTGCATGTCATCCTGCGCCAGCGCCAGATCGTCGAGCTTCGATTGCAGCTCGACATTGATGGTCTCGAGCTCCTCATTCATGGACTGCGATTCTTCCTTCGAGGTCGTCAGCTCCTCGTTGGCCGATTGCAGCTCCTCATTCGTCGATTGCAGCTCCTCGATCGCCGCCTGCCGCTCCTCTTCGCTCGCGCGCATCGCCTCGCGCAGCATCTTCAGCTCATCCTGAGCCCGCAGCAGCTCGGCGGACGCGCCCGAATCGATCGTTTCACCTCCATCCTTGCGCGTCGACAGCGCCGCCGCTGCGCCGCTCTGCTCATGAAACACGATCAGCACCATGCCCTCGAGACCCTTCGGCTCCGTCAACGCCTCGACACTGATGTCGACCACTCGACTCTCATCGCTGCCCGCTCTTAACCCGGTCAGGGTGACGCAGGTGCGCTCCCGCACGGCCCGATGCAGCGCAACCGTCAAGGACGCGCGGATCGGCGGCCTCGCCATGACGTGGATGTTCCAGTTGGCCTTGCCCGCCGCGGGCTCCAGATAATCCCCGGTGCGCCCGCTGATGTAGAGGACATCCCCTTCGACGTTCACGAGCACCGCCGGTGGCACATGTTTCTTCAGAAGCAACTGCTCGGTGAGCGCCTGGATGTTTTCCTCAGGAAGGGTCTGCTTGGCCATACGGGACACCTGCGCGCCGGTCCGCGCTGCAATGCCTGAATAAATGGGCAGGTCTATCGCCCCGAACTGGGTCACTCCGGGGACTCGCCGGTAGAGCCTGGACTTCGACGACACCGGCGCAAACTGATGCTCCATCCGCCCGACCGTCTCCGAGGCGCCCAGCATCAAAATGCCCCCCGGGCGCAGACTGTAATGAAAGAGCGGCATCAGCCGGCGTTGCAAAGACGCACTCAGGTAAATCAGCAAGTTGCGACAGCTGAGCAGATCAAGACGCGTGAATGGCGGATCCATGAGGAGGTCGTGCTGCGCGAACAGCACCATGTCGCGGATGCCAGGGTCAATCACGTACCCGTCCGCCTGCGCGCGAAAAAAGCGAGCCAGGCGCCCCGGCGCGACATTCTTGGCAATGGAAGCGGGGTAGCGTCCGTGCCGGGCGAACGCAATCGCATCCGCACTCAGATCAGAGGCAAAAATTTCGAGGCTGCACGCGGCATGGTCCGCAAACTGCGCCCGCACCTCGGCAAATGCGATCGCGAGTGAGTACGCTTCCTCTCCGGTCGAGCACCCCACCACCCAGGCACGAAATCGCCGCTCGGGCTCGGCCTGCGCGAACAGCTGCGCCAGTGCGACGCACTTCAGCTCCTCCCAGGCGAGCGGATCGCGAAAGAAGCTCGTGACGCCGATCAGCATTTCCTTCAGGAGCAGATCCTGCTCCGCCGGATTGGCACGCAGGAAGGCCACGTACGCCGTCATCGACTTCTCGCCGTGGATGATCATGCGCCGCTCGATCCGCCGTCGCAGCGTACTGGGCTTGTAGAGCGTCAGATCCCGTTTGCTGCGTGCATGCAGGAGCGCCAGGATCGCATCGAACGCCGGCGCTTCAGTGCTCTCCCCGACCTCGCCCGAATCAGGCACCCCCTGCAGATCCTGCGTCAGGCGCAAAATCCGCTCCGGCAACTCCGCGGCCGCCGCAACCACATCCACCGCTCCGGATGCGATGGCGCTCTTGGGCATCGAATCGAACTCCGCGCAACTCGGCTCCTGCGCAAACGTCAGTCCCCCCTGCGCCTTGATGGCCTGCAGACCGATCGTGCCGTCGCTGCCCATCCCGGAGAGCACGACTCCGATGGCGTGCGCGCCTTGATCTCGAGCAAGCGAGCAGAACAGCACGTCGATCGGCAACCGCATGCCCCGCGGCACGCGCGGGGCCGTCAGATGCATCACTCCGCCGCGTACCGTCAGTTCAGTGTTGGGCGCAATGACGTACACGGTATCCGGTTCCACCCGCTGTGACGCTGTCGCCTCCCGAGTGACCATGGGCGTCGATCGCTGCAACAGTTCGGTCAATAGCGCTTTGTGCGTCGGGTCCAGATGCTGCACTACGATATACGCCAGGCCACTCGGCACCGGCACGTGCGAGAGAAACTGCTCGAGCGGCTTCAGCCCGCCGGCCGAGGCGCCCAGCGCGACGATGCGCGTGATCTTGCGGTTTGCCTGCGAAACCTCGCCCCCACGGGGTGGGCCCGAAGCGGCCTCCTCTGGGCTGTTCTGTGTACTCATAGGCCGCCCATGGCTGCAGCGGGTGCGCTCCTGACGGACCGCCGCTCGCGCCGCCTCACGTGCGCGGCCGTCCGCGCGCGCTCCACCGCTGGCGAACTTAACCCATTCCCTGCGTGCTGTGTCACCGAACCTCGCGATGTCGATACGGCTGCCTCGCGCGCAGCCCCCTTCCCCGCTGTACCCTCGGGCAGGTCCCCGAGGGCCCGCCGCACCGAAGGAGCGCTTCCCGCCTCGAAGGGCTCGAAGCGAAACGCCGGTGGTGCGTCAAATCGCAGTTCAGACGTCGAGTGCGCGCGACGGACGATGCTTGCGTGGCGTCCCCGTGCACTTGCGGGCACCTCGAGATGCTCAATGCACCCCGCCCACACGCTCGCCCTCGGTGCGCATCAGCACCAGACGATCCACTTCCTTTCTCACCACCGCGTAGCATTCACAGCACATGTGCTCCAGCTTCGGCCGGTCCAGCACCGTGATGTGCCCGCGTTGATAGCGGATGATTCCGAGCCGCTGCAGTTTGCCCGCCGCCTCCGTAACGCCCTCGCGGCGCACCCCGAGCATATTGGCAATCAGTTCCTGCGTCATGCGCAACTCGTTCGAATCGAGCCGATCGATGGACAGCAGCAGCCAGCGGCACAGCTGCTGATTGACCGAGTGGTGTCGATTGCAGACCGCCGTCTGCGCCATCTGGGTGATCAGTCCCTGGGTGTACCGCAGGAGCAGATCATGCAGTGCGCCATTTCTGCGAAATTCCTCCTTGAGGATGTGCCCTGACAGACCATACGCCCGGCCGGCACTCTGGACGATCGCTCGATTGACGGTC